>NZ_CP047491.1:4050000-4209307 GCF_009931115.1 Microbulbifer hydrolyticus
ATCTTGAAGATGATATGGCGTTGCGCGCTTTTGTGCGCCAGAAGGCTGCGGAACATACCGCGCGAAAACAGCGTGAGCGGTAGCAAAGTGAAGCGACCGACGTAAGCCCCATACTTACTGAGTCGACCGAACACCTGACGCCACTGGATACACTCAACGCCGCCTTCGACGCGATCCGCACCGAAACGCTGGAAAACATTCTCGACACCATCCTCTCCAAGTCGCCCTATGAACTGGAGAAGCTGGTGGTGAAGTTACTCGGGCGCATGGGCTACGGCGGGCAAATCAAGGATTCCGGCCAAGTCACCCAGGCGAGTAACGATGGCGGAATCGACGGCATCATCAAAGAGGATGTGCTCGGCTTTGGCCGCTTGCATATCCAAGTGAAACGCTATGCACGTGAAAACAGCGTAGGCCGGGAGGACATTCAGGGCTTTGTCGGCGCACTGGCCGTGGCGCAATCCAATAAGGGCGTATTTATTACCACCTCCAGATTTACCAGTGGCGCCAAAGAATATGCTCGCAGCCTTAACGGCAGTACCCATGTAGTGCTGATCGACGGCATGGAACTCGCCCGTTATATGTACGATTACGGGCTTGGCATGCAGGTCGAGCAGGTGATCGAGCTAAAAAAGCTTGACGCGGATTTCTGGGATGAAATGAAAGACGCCTAACCGGGCGTCTTTATCTCGCTGAGCCGTTGCGATTATTAGGTGCCAACTCGGCCATCCTGATAGCGCTTAAAGTTCTCCGCCTGCTCGAAAATTTCCTTGTAGACCTCATCGCGATCCACCGGCGGATAGCCGTGTTTCGCCAGCACCAAAATCAGGCCCACTTTCAACTCCGCCTTGATGTCATCGCGCTGGCTCCAGTCGGTGTATTTGGCCTTGTCATCCACCACGTCTTTCACCGCTTTGGACAACTCCAACAGCTGGTCTTCCGGGTAGCTGAAATCGTATTTAACGGCCAGTTTTTTCAGGATGTCATAGAAGGCTTTTTCTTCCAGATCAATGCCGAGATCGGTGAAGGATTCTTTCTCCCGCTTCAGCGCCTGGATCAGGTCAATAATTTCATCGGAGAAGTCTTCCAGCACCTCACTCACCAGCACATCGTCTTCCTTGCGCTCGTTGTAGTGATCCACCAGCTTGCGGAATTTCTCCGAGAAATCCATGCCCTTGGTTTTGTTAATCTTCTTGAAATCCTCAATCGCTTGCGCCAACAGCTTCTGCAGCAGCTTGATCTTGGTATTCGGCAGTTTGATTTTTTCAATCTTGGCCAGGTAGTCACCTGCAAAGATATCCGTCTCGCCGGATTCGTCTTCGCCCAGCTTGAAGATCTCTTCCACTCCATCGGCCTTCAGCGCCTCGGTAATCATCTCGCGCACCCGCGCGTTCATCTGCGCGACGTCCGGGGCATTACCTTTAGTAAGCTTGAACACGATGGAACGGACGGCAAGGTAAAAGTGAATCAGGTCGCGCTCGGCCTGGCTGATACGGTCTGAGCCGCAGCAGATGTCATAGGCGGCCTTGAGGCGCTTCACCAGCGCCATAAAGCGCTTTTCGATCTTGTCGGTGAGCTGCACATATTCGGCGGCCATATTCAGGCAGTTGAGCTGCTCCAGCGGGCTGCCGGTGAAGTAGGGTTGGCTGTCGAATTGGTGAAAGATCTTGTTCAACAGATCCAGGTGATCCTTGACCACAATCACCGACTGGGCGATCTCTTCGATATTCTGCTGATCGGCCTTGTTGTAGTGGGCCAGGGCCATATTCATCTGCTTCTTGATGCCGATGTAGTCCACCACCAGCCCCTTGTCCTTGCCCTCGTACTTGCGGTTGACGCGGGAAATGGTCTGGATCAGGTTGTGGCGCTGGATCGGCTTGTCGATATAGATGGTATCCAGGAAGGGCACATCGAAGCCGGTGAGCCACATATCCACCACAATGGCGATCTTGAAGTTGGACTTGGGGTTCTTGAACTGGCGGTCCAGCTCCTTGCGGTGTTCCTTGGTACCCAGCATTTCGTAGAGCGCTTTGTCGTCGTCCTTGCCCCGCGTCATGATCATCTTGATCCGCTCCATGGGCTTAATCTCTTTGCGCTCCCTGTCAGAGAGCGCCGCGCCCTCTTCCGCTTCCAGTACCTCATTCCACTGCGGCCTCAGCGCGACGACTTCCTGCCAGAAACGGTAGGCGATCTCGCGACTGCTGCACACGAACATCGCCTTGCCCTTGATAGTGGCGCCTTCTGCCAGACGCTGTTCGTAGTGGTGCACGAAGTCGATCGCCAGCGCGCGGATACGATCCGGATCGCCGAGGATCGCGTTCATATTGGCACTGGCTTTCTTGCTCTCCTCGATCTGGTAGTCGCTGGTGCCGGCCTCCGCGCACTCGGCGTAGTAGTCCTCGATCTCCTTGAGCTTGTCGTTGTCCAGCATCACCTTGGCAGCGCGGCCTTCGTAGACAATACGCACGGTGATCTCGTCCTTTACCGACTCGGTCATGGTGTAGCTGTCCACCACATCGCCAAACACGTCCAAGGTGGCGTCGATGGGGGTACCGGTAAAGCCCACATAGGTGGCATTGGGCAGGGAGTCGTGCAGGTATTTTGCGAAACCGAATGTGCGCTTGACGCCCTTGTCGGTGACGCGCACTTTCTGGTCCAGGTTGATCTGGCTGCGGTGGGCCTCGTCACTGATACAGATGACGTTGGCGCGCTCGGTCAGCAGCTCGGTGTCTTCGGTGAACTTGTGGATGGTGGTCAGGAATACCCCGCCGCTATTGCGGCCCTTCAGCAGTTGTCGCAGGTGTTCGCGGCTCTCCACGCTCACCACATGCTGGTCGCCGATATAGCCCTTGGCATTGGTGAACTGGCCGGAGAGCTGGTCGTCGAGATCGGTGCGGTCGGTAATCAGCACGATGGTGGGGCTGGCGAACTCCACGCTCTTCATCAGCAGGCGCGTCAGGAACAGCATGGTAAAGCTCTTGCCGCAGCCGGTGGCGCCGAAGTAGGTGCCGCCCTTGCCGTCCCCTTCCGGCTTTCGGTGCCGCAGGATGTTCTGGTACAGCCTGGTGGCGGCGTAGAACTGCGGGTAGCGACAGACGATCTTGTCTTCGCGCTTGGACACATCGGGGAAGTAGACAAAGTGGCGGATCACCTCGCGCAGGCGCGCCTTGTCGAACAGTCCCTCGATCATGGTGTGCAGCGCGTTGATGCCGTCCTGCTCGATGGTTTCATCCCCGGTCACCTTGCGCCAGGTGTAGAAAAAATCGTAGGGGGCAAACAGCGAGCCCATACGCGAGTTGACGCCGTCGCTGATCACGCACAGGGCGTTGTACTTCATCAGCTCGGGAATATCGCGCGCGTAGCGGGTGGTGAGCTGTTTCCAGGCGTCATAAATGGTGGCGTTTTCGCGGATGGCGCTTTTGAACTCGAACACCACCAGCGGCAGGCCGTTGATATACAGAATGGCATCGGGGATACGCTTTTCTTTGCCCTCGATTTCCAGCTGGTCGACCACCCGGTAGATATTGCGCTCCAGGTAATCCGGCAGCTTCTGCGCCACCAGGGTTTCTATCTCGTCTTCGGTGGGAATGCGCTGCTCCGGCAGACCGGCGTAGTCGATCAGCTGGATATACAGGTCTTTCTTGCTGCGGTCTTCGCGTTTAAGCAAGAACCCGTCCGCCACGCGCTTGTGGATGGTTTTGTTGCTGTCGTACAGATCGGCGGCGTGCAGCCGCTCCAGATCGATGATCACCTCCTCGATTTCCGCCGGGGTGATCTTGTCGTCCGCGTACCGCTCGGCGAGAAAGCGGCGCAGGTCTTCCTTGATCAACACCTCGGTGGGCGCGCGCTGCAGCTGGCCCCCAGGGGTATTGGGAAACCCCTGCTGTTCCAGCAAGGCGATGATCGCCTTCTCCAAATTGGCCTCGGTAAAACTCATTCACACTCGCCTTATAATTAATTTTTGCGGAATTAATATGGATTCAGCGCATCTTCAAACCATCGGTCACTTCTGCCAGATCCCGCTTGATCAACCCCCAGAACAAACAGCAGATAGCAGACAGCAGGTGGCGACATAGACCAACAAGGTAGTAACACTGCCGGAATATCCACAGGCCTAAAAATACCGCAGGTCACCCTTTTGTACCATGCCTGTGGAAATAGCTCTTATGGACTACGACGTACACACGGAAGCCGGCAAAAACTCGCCAAAATCATGCACTTCCGATACTCGGCAGGGTCTATCTCTAGTGAAAAATCGCAGTAGTCGATCTACCTCGGCAACAACATCAAAGCGCTCTATGATTTGCTTTACGCCATGCATTTGTCGGATCACATTGTTATTCAAATGGGTATCCCGAAGGGAATCAATGGCCGCTTCCGTCGCCTCAAGGTCCACCGCATGAATACCGGATCCCTGGCTCCGCCACCAGTGATCCCCGGCCAATAATTCACTGATCTGCTGGACCAGCTGATCCGCGCGCAGGTGATTAATGGCAATCCTGTCGAGATATTCATTCACCAGCCCTGCAAACCGCTTGCGGAGTCCGGACCCTGTGGAGAATCGTCCATCACAATACTCGGCAAACACTCGGTAAAAACATAAACCAACAATGTCCTCAGCCAATTTCTCCGGGCTAATTTCACAGGGACTGTTCTGAACTCTTCTATGGTGCCGCAAGGGAAGAGATACCTCTTCCATTTTTACAGACTTGTTTTTGACCATATGAATTGCGGCAATAAAATCGCTTCGTCTGGCGTGCGTCAAAAAACCGCCTCTCTCGATCAATGGCGACAAGTTGGGAACGTCAACCAGTAAAGAGAGATTAAGATACAGCGCTATCCCACCCCGCCTAACACTGTTACCGCCCTCTGTAGCATTCCACGCGTGCGGTGATGCCAGCAGCGGCCGGGTAATATTGGCCTGCTGGCTAAGATATTGGATGTCACGGAGAAACGCTCTGAAGCAGTCCGATACACATTGTCCCTTCGACGGTCCCACCAGCTGCCATGCAGCAGCGCGCTCCAAGTGATCGTAGCGAGCCGAGGAGAGATCGTAATAATAGTCACCCTTCCCACTGATCTCCTTGAGAGTACAAAGATCAAAAGAAAAGGTATTTTCGGGAGACTGGCGCGCAAAATGGTAGAGGGTATGGTAAATATCCAGTAACTGCGTGCGCAAAGAGCTGTAAAACGGCAACGCGGGCGCATCCGAATAAGGCGACACGATAATATCCGCAGCGGAATTTCGGCTTAACCGGCCAATTTTCCCCAGGAAATTTAGATTCTTTCTCTTCAGGGCACCACTTTCGATGGCGAGCGATTCGAACTGAAGGTCATCATCGAGAATTAAAACCCGACAATCTGCTCCCTGTTTCTTTGCCTCCTCCCAACAAAAAAAATGGAGCAGAGTTCTGGAAAACGCTATTGATTTTCGGCTTACGGAACCTAGCTCAAATACATCGCGGTACGGGAAACGGGAAAAACTCGCCCTCTGCTCAGCAAGGCCGACAACCCGGGCGGTAAATCCTTGCGGCGCGAACTCCTGCAAACAGGTTTTGACCTCTTCTTCGCAACGCCCATTAGTCAGCACCACATACCGACACATCCCCGCAAACTTCGGCTCCCGACGAATCTGCCGGGCCAGCGAGGCTATTTGGTTTTTGACATTGCGCGCACAGGACGAGGTCACACCAATCACCAACCTTATCGGCGGCTCATCCTCATAGCTTTGGTAGCACTCGACTTCCTGCCGTGCTGCGGGAAAACTCTGTCTGCGGTAGCCGAACAAGCGCTCGGCACGCTCCAGCGATGCTTGCCGGGTTTTTGCATTCATGCGCGGCGCGTACTTTTCATAGAAGAGATCCAGCCCCCTGCGTTTACCCTCGCGACAGAGAGTAACCCGCTCGTTTTGATGGGCGTGGTGGCGCAGCAGTGCTTCGTCGTTAACCAGGATGTCTTGACCACGCGATCTGCTCACTTCCAGCACACGAATCGCAAAGTCCCGATCCTGGGTACTGGGCATAGATTCATCGTACCCACCCGCGCGCCAAAAGGTCTCCGCATGGACGAAGGTGTTGCTACCCTGCCAGCCGGGGTTGCCGATAAAGAATTTTTCCAGAGTTAAATTTTTCGCAGAAATCCGCACCACGCTGTCCACACCGGATTCATGACGGTGGAAGGCGGACACTACCGCCGCCACGCCAGCATTGGTCGCGGCCACCCGCCGACAACAGCGGGCCAGGTATTGCGGGTACCACTCATCGTCATCGTCGAGAATCGCAAAATAGAGCGGGGCGTCCGCCGGACGATGTTTCCAGGCGGCGTGGGCACCACTATTCCAGGCCCCACTACCGGAACGGCCTTGCGTTCGCGTATTTCGGATCACCTCGGTTTTGAACCAGTGATCCGGCACGCCATCGGGAAACTTCTGCGCAAAAAACGTTTCACGGAGCTGCTTTACTCGCCGCCGGATCGCGAGATACTCCTCCTCACACGCATTGTCGTCTACCACGTAGATACGCCAGGGACTGGCATTTACCTGCGCGTACACGGAAGGAAGTGAGCGCTCGATCAACAGGTCAGTACGCCGCATGGAGGTGGCGATAATCACGGCAACACAAACGCTCACGATGCGGCCCCCACAGCACGGAACCGTTGCTCATGCCCATCGTCCGATAAACCGCATGCGGCCAGATCCAGGCCAAAATAGGCATGTAGGGCGGATAGCTGACTGGCTGGAGACGCCAGATGGATACTCTGCACGGCGGTACCTTGCGAAAAAATGCGTAGTTCATTCCCTTTAAGAAACAGGAACTCATCCCCAACAACCTGGGCGTATCTCAGCCCGGTGCTGAACGGGTAGGTAATTTCGCCATTGAAGCGCCGTGCAATTGCCGACTTCACGGTAGATTCCCGCTCCAGCTTCAGGGGTATGCTGAGCGAAAGGCGCTCGCACCCCTGCTTGATCTGATACACATCCAAATACCCTTCGCGCAGCCGTGTCTGAAACACGATGCCATAAGCCGCATAGCAAATTTCACGGTCTGCGGGGAATAGCCGGATACTCGGCCATCCATTGCCCACATCCGCAAAATAAACGCCGTCTTCCAGGGCAAGCGCCAGTACTCGGTGGCACAACTGGTTGTTGATGCGGGCAGTATGCAAGCGTGCGTTCACGCCGGCGGAGCGCAAGCGCGCCTGGACGGCCATTACTTTGTCGGAGCAGGTGCCGCCGCCCAGCGCGTAGGATGGGCGGCACAATCCCAGGTAAAACAGGTTGTGGAAAGGCGTGGCTCGAAACTCTTCCAGCACCCATTGTTCGATGGCCACGATCGATACAGCGCGCGTACTCATGAATGGGCAGCTCCGCGCCGATCGATAATGTCATCAAACACCGGATACGCGGAAAAATAGCCGTTCTGCTCCAGCCTCTCGCCGGCAAAACGGGCGGCAAAGTGCTTGCGCCAGATGTCTCGCAACGCGTCCCGTTCCTTTCGGCCGTGCGCGCGCAGATGCGCAACCACCAGCGCGCGCATGCCGCTCCCCACATCACAGGAGGTTTTGCGGCGCGAGGTAATTGGCTCTGGCAACAGCGCTTTGACGGCTTCGCGCAACACCACTTTGTTGCCGCGCTGGTGCTCGTCCCGCCGGTAAAGATCGTCGTACTCGAGCGCCAATGCCCAAGCGCAGATGGCACGATCCAGAAACGGGCAGCGGGTCTCGATGGCGTGCGCCATGCCGGTCAGGTCGACTCGGCGCAACTCGGTGGAACGCAGGTCGGCCAAAAGCTGATCGCGGGTCTCCCGCCAAGGATCGTTACGGCGGTAGTAATGGTAACCACCAAATAACTCGTCGGCGCCCTCGCCCGACAACACCACCTTCAGGCCATCTTCACGGGCCGCCTGCGCCAGCAGGTAGGTGCAGATACCATTGCTGATAATCGATGGATTGTAGCTTTCGGTGACGTAGACCAGCCGGTGGATCAGCCGTGTCAGCGCCTCACCGGTGGGCAGGGGCAAGTAGCACACATTGCGGAGTTGCAGGTGCTCAGCCAACACCCGCACATAGCCGTCATCTTCGGCACCGGGTGCACTCAGACAGTAATAGCGCGCATCGGGACGCTGGCGACTGACCAGGGCAGCAATCGTGGAACTATCCAGGCCGCCACTCAGAAATACACCGACCGGTTCATCGTCTGCCGGCAGGCGTTTCGCCACGGCCTGCTCCAGCAGCATACGCAGCGCGCGGGCCTTTTCCTCGCTGGCCGGTGCAGCCGAGACAGGAGTCGTGCTGACGCTCGAATCCGGCGCCGCCGCCAGCAATGGCGTACAGCGGCCGGTATCCAGGTCGATCTCACTGACACCGGAGGGCAGTGCCACAAATTCGTCGACCTGATCGAGCGCCTTGAGTTCGCTGGCGATAAACCGCTCGCTACCCGAGCGCCCCCAAAACAGCGGTTTCTTGCCCACGGCATCGCGCAGCACCAATACGCGCTGTTCCCGTTCGTCGACGACTACACCAGCAAAGAAACCGTCCAGCTCCGCCAGGGCGGCCACGCCGAGCTTGTCCAGCAGTGCCGGCACGATATGGCAATCGTTGCTGGACGCGAGCGCTAACTGGTGGCGCGCGCGCAGGTCGTCGGCGTTGTAGATCTCGCCATTGATCGCCGCCACGAACTCACCGTGGCGGTAAGGCTGCTGCCCGGCCGCAGTTTTGTCATTGATTGCGAGCCGGGCAAAGCCCAGGCTGAGCGTGCCGTTATGACCGGAGCGATGCCAGCTGTACTGCGCATCCGGGCCGCGGTGGGCGAGCCGTTGCAGGCAGGTTGGCAAGCGCTCACTGGCAGCGGGGCCATACAGCAGCACTAGGCCGCACATGGCGAATCTGCCCGCAATGCCAGATCACCAGACCAGGCCAGGAAGCGCTCGAACAGCGCAAAGTATTCCTCCAGCAGCGCCAGGCTGATGGATTCATTGTCGCGATGGATACGCGCCGCGTAATCGTTGGGCCCAAACCCGATATACAGGCTGCCTGCCGGGAGATTTTCGATCAGCGGGCAGGCGCCGAATTTGGACAGGGTGTGCGTCTCGACCCGCGCCCTGCCCTCGAACAAAGTCTGGTTAAGGGAAGCCACCAGCGGCGCGCCGTCATCGCGGCATAACGCGTCCCCCTGCTGGAATATCAGGGGCACGCCATCGCGGTAGTAACCGGTTTCCTCCAGGCACAGGGCGTTGTGCAACGGCGCCAGTAGCGCGGGAAACAGCTGGTGCGCCAGAGGGGCGCCGACCTCCTCCTCGCCCTGAATCAACCAGAGCATATCCGGCAGCGTATCACCCCGGGCGATACACGCCTCGATCACCGCCAGCCGGGCCAGCAGTACTGCCTTGTTATCGGCGATGCCGCGCCCCCACAGGCGGCCGTCCCGCTGGGTGAGCTGAAACGGTGGCGACTGCCATTCCTCTTGTGGCCTTACCCGCTCCACGTCGTAGTGGTTGTACAGCACCAGCGGCGCCGCGCCGGTATCGCCGCGCCGGGCCACCAGCAGTGGCTGATCGGTCTGCGCCGCGCCTTGCACCTGCACATCAAATCCCAGCGCCAGCAGGCGCTCGCGCAGATAGATCACCGCCGTGCGGTTGGCCTGTGCGTTCCCGGCCACGGTTTCCAGAGCGATAAAATTGCTCAGCTCATCCAGGTACTGCGTCAGCACGGGTTACCTCTTGAAAAAACAGATCAAAGCGGCGCGTCAGTTCTGCCGCGCTGTGGGCAACGCCGTCGCAGACGGCAATACCTTCAAAGTCATCGTGGTCATTGGTGTAGCGGCACATCCGCTTGAAATCCGGATGCCCGCTGTAATGCACGGTCAGGAAGGCGCGCTTGCACATACTCAGGAACAGCGCGGGGTTAAACGGCATCAGATCGCGGCCGATATCGATACACACCAGCCGGCCGTCGCCGGTGCGGCGGAAGTTCTCCGCCTTCACGTTGCTCAGGCAACAGCCGACGGCGCGCATCGCCCGCAGGAAATCCACCATCTGCGACTCAAGTCCGCCGCTATAGGGTGCCGAGGCAAAGGCCGGGTAGTGGATCACCAGATACTCTCCCCGGTGCACCTGGAACGGCGGCACCGGAGCGGCGTGTTGCGGCGCCTGTGCCAGGCTGCGGGCGATAGCGCTCAAGTGGGTAAACAGCAGCATGGTGAAATCGCTGCGGTGGAACAGCTTGTAAATACGCTCGCCACTGCGGAACACCGTACCCTCTGAGCCGCGCCCGAGGCATTCCGGCGCGCCGCTGGCCAGACTGTCGGCAAAGGTGGCGCGCAGGTAGTCGCACAGTTCGGACGGGCGCCCGGTGCTGGTCTCTATGCCGCCATACGCAGGCAAATCCCGGTGACCCAGCTCCTGTAAAAAATCGCTTAGCGTCTGTGGATTTGGACACACGGCGATGGTGTCGTCGCGGCGCCGATCCAGCGTCAGGGATTGCAGGCGGGTATGCCAGCCCTCATCGCCCGCGCAGGCGATGGGCTTGCGTATCTGCCAGGCCAGCGCAATCTCCGACAGGGTGCCGGAACCGCCGTCCAGGGCAACGACCCCGTCACAGGCCGCCATCAGCACCGCGTTGCGCGCCACCCCCAAGCCTGTGGGCAGCGCGATATCGATATACGGGTTAGCTTCGGTTTTGCTGTAAGAGGGCAAAATGCCGATCACATCGCCGGGCTGGTAGCGGGCCGAACTGCGCGCCCCGCGCGCCGCCTGCTCCATCACCCCGCCCATGCCGCCGTTGATCAGGCGGCAGCCGCTGTCGATCACCAGTTTGCCCACCTGAAAGGCAAGCGCGCACTGTGCCTCACTCAGCTGATTGCTGGCCGATCCCACCACTGCGATCTGCAGACGATGGGTACTGCTTGAAGTACTCATCCGCCTAGATCACATCGGCCAGTTGTTGTTCCGCCTCGGGGATTTGGATTTGGCCGGACAGAAGCTTGGGCAATAGCGAATTTCTAAGCTGCTCCAACTGATCTATCTGGGCTTTGTTCAAACATTCTTTATTGCGTAGACTACTAACTCTACTTTCGAAAGCTGCCACAATTTCTTTCGAGCCAAAGTAAACTTTCAACGCTCTAAAATCAGTCTTATTGAACTTTGGCTGTGCGCTTCCACCTACAATTCCAGATATTTGGTGCTGACCAAAATCGCTTTCAAAATAGAGATGTAAAAAATTACCCATATTCTCTGAGCGTAAAGCAATAGCATTACTACCTAGAGTCATCGGCCGATTCATCCATACTGGCGGTCGAAAAACGGTGCCTGTATCTCCGACATTAGAAATTATTACTTCATCACCTGTAAGGACCGTTTTCTTTAAGAAAGAATATGAATCTCTATCTACATATTTCGCCTTTTCTTGTGAAAAATTGTTTTTAAAATCTGTAGTTCTTACATAAAGCGCATACTCAGAGTCATCATATAGCGTCACATTCTGCTTTAATGCCGCAAAGCTTCCATTGGCCACATAGTCTGTCACTTCTACAAACTCTTTAATAAGCTTTCCGTCCCAGCCCTCAGGTATCCAGCCCATTTCTTCGCTAAAGACAAAACTGCTGGGGAACAGCTGCTGAATCTTGGCCGGCAGTGGCTGCTGGGGGTTTTCGCGCAGTGCGCGGCGGCGTTCGGCTCTGGCTTGCAGGGCTTCGGGTATGGGGTGACCGGCGGCGAGGGCGTTGTCGATAACCGGATCAAAATCCACAAACCAGCTTTTAAACAGCGCCTGGGCCATGGATTCCAGGGTGGTGTTGATTTGGCGGTTGAGCTCGATTTTGTCGTCGAGATTTCTACCGTAGTCTACGATTTGATCTTGTACATCTCGGGGTGGCACGGGTACTTCTAGCTTCGCTAGATCCGAACCAGTAATACCCGAAACAGCCACCTGCCTCAAAATTGTACCTAGTAGCCATTTGCCAAATGGAGAATTAAAGAGGTAAAAATAAAATTCAGGGCTTGCGACCTCCTGGTTCAGGCGCGCCCTGATGATTGATGACTCGAATGTAGTTGGCTCGTCTAAGGAAAGTATTACGCAACACTTACCAGCGCCCTCCGCTGTGAGTGAACGGCGTGCAAAAATCAGGTCACCTTCTTTCAAGACTGATTTTTCGAGTTCTTTACTAGTAAGCTCCACTCGCTTCATTTGCAAACCACTCTTGATACGCGGATTTGCAAACAGTTCACCCATGTTTATAACCTTGCAGCCACGCCCATGAAACTCTTTCTTTTTGTATATTCCGTTTCTTAGTGGCTGCTTTAGAATTTCTTCAAACTTCATCCAGCGCCAGTTTTGAGGCAGGTCAGCCAGCATAACCCAATCCCTCCAGATTGCGTTTAATCACCGCGTCCAGCTTTTCCGCTTCCGCCATCTGCCGGAACAGAGTCTGGGTCAGATCGCGCATCTTCTCTTCAAACAGCTCGCCGTCGTCCTCCACCTCGGCGGCGCCCACATAGCGGCCGGGCGTCAGCACATAGTCGTTGCCCTTGATATCGTCGAGAGTGGCGACCTTGCAGAAACCGGGAATATCCGTGTATTCGCCGTCTTTGGCCTCGCCGCGCCAGGCGTGGTAGGTGCGGGCGATCTCGGCGATATCGTCGGCGGTCAGCTCCTTGTGGATGCGGCTGATCATGCTGCCCATATTGCGCGCGTCGATAAACAGCGTCTCGCCCTCGCGGTTGCGGTGGTTGCTGTCCTCGCGGCCGGGGATCACTTCGGCCTTTTTGTTCTTGGTGATAAACCACAGGCACACCGGAATCTGGGTGGTATAGAACAGCTGGCCGGGCAGCGCAATCATGCAGTCCACCAGATCGTTTTCGATGATCTTCTTGCGAATTTCCCCCTCGCCCTTGGTGTTGGTGCTCATGGAGCCGTTGGCCAGCACAAAGCCGGCGACGCCGTTCTCGCTGAGCTTGCTGATCATGTGCAGGATCCAGCCGTAGTTGGCGTTGCCGGTGGGTGGCACCTCGTAACCGGCCCAGCGCGGGTCGTCGGTGAGTTCATCGGGGCCGCGCCACTCCTTCAGGTTGAACGGCGGGTTGGCCATGATGAAGTCGGCCTTGAGGTCCGGGTGCTGGTCCTTGAAGAAAGTGTCGGCGGGCACCTCGCCCAGATTGGCGCTGATACCGCGAATGGCCAGGTTCATCTTCGCCAGCTTGTAGGTGGTGCTGGTCTGCTCCTGGCCGTAGATGGAGATGTCTTTCTTGTTGCCCTGATGGTTCTCGACGAACTTCACCGACTGCACAAACATACCGCCGGAGCCGCAGCAGGGGTCGTAGATCTTGCCGTGGTAGGGCTCGATCATTTCCGCCAGCAGGTTGACCACACACTTGGGGGTATAGAACTCGCCGCCGCCCTTGCCCTCGGTGGCGGCGAAGTTGCCGAGGAAGTATTCGTACACGCGGCCGACGATGTCCACCTCACTGGCAGCACGATCTCCCTCGCCGCTGTCGCTTTCCTGCTCCACCACCGTGTCGATATTGTTGATGGAGTCGATCAGCGCCGCCAGCTTGCTGCCATCCAGCCCCAGGCGGGAGAAGTAGTTATCCGGCAGCGCGCCCTTGAGCGCCTTGTTGTTCTTCTCCACCGTGTAGAGGGCGGTGTCGATCTTGATGGCGATATCGTCCTGCTTGGCGTTCTGGGCGATATAGTCCCAGCGCGCTTCGGCCGGCAGGTAGAAGACGTTCTTCATGGTGTAGAACTCCACCATGTCCACATAGTCGCCCTGCCCCTCGGCGATCAGCTCGCGCTTGCGCTGCTCGAACTTGTCGCTGATGAACTTGAGGAAGATCAGCGACAGCACCACGTGCTTGTATTCGGAGGACTCCACGCTACCGCGCAGCTTGTCGGCGGTGTCCCAGAGGGTTTGTTCAAACGATTTCTGCGGCTTGGCGGCGGCTTTTCTGCCCGCTTTCTTACCTGTGACTGCTTTGGCCATGGGGGTTCTCTGGGTAGTCTTTTGTATTTGTTGGGTGTGGCTGGCGCACAGTGTGAGGCGAGACCGACTGGTCGAGCAGGGTTGTGCGCTGCATCAAACTGAATTCGTTAAATAGTCCGCCAGATTACCAAAATGGGGCACTGGCGGCGACCGGCTATGACCGTACTTTGCGGGATTGGAAGGAGCCCAGTGGGGAAGTGACGGCAAGATTATCTGTTGTATTTTTGTACAGCCCAACCCTAACTAGCCAGCATCGAGGGTGAGTACGACTTTGCCGATAGACGCGCCGCTGCGCAGCTTCTCTATCGCCTCGTGCGCCTCCGCGAAGTCAAATTCATGCCCCACATGGGGAGCGGGTAAATCTAGCTCAGCACAACCATCCAGCAACTCCGCAAACAGCGCCTGCTCCTGCCACAACCAGATCAGATTGAAGGCCAGAACCGATTTGTTGCTACTGATCATGTCCATCACATCGTAACGGGGGCGCTTGAGATACAGCCATGCTGCTTTCAGCCAGTTGGGTCTGTCGCCCGGGGTAAACTCCGCCGCACCGAACACCACCAGGCGGCCGGTGGGCGCCAGTGCGGCGAAAGAATCCTTTTGAATTTTGCCGCCGATACCATCGAGTACGGCGTGCAGGGGTCTGCCGTTGAGCTGCTCGTGCAACTGTTTGGCAAAATCATCGCCCCGCACAATGACCTCATCAAAGCCGTGCTCGGCGAGGAACCGTCGTTTGCTTTCCGAGCTCACGGTGCCAACGGGAGTTGCGCCCATGGCTTTTGTCATTCGCATCGCCTGAAGCCCAACGCCGCCGGCGGCACTCTGGATCAACACGAGCTGATCGGGCTTTACCGCGGCGAGATTGGTGAGGGCATAGTAGGCGGTCAGGCTCTGGGCGGGAAAGGCTGCACCCTCGGCGAAGCTCCAGGCGTCGGGAATCTTTCGACAGTGTTGCGGAGGAACATCGACCACCGAGGCATAACCGCCGAAACGGGTACATCCGTAGACCCGATCTCCCACTTTCAAATCGGTTTGTGCAGTTTTTCCCAGCCCGGAAACCACCCCCGAAAACTCCAGCCCGGGAATAAAGCTGCCCTCGGGTGTTGCCGAATAAAGTCCGGTGAGTGCAAAAATATCGGCAAAGTTCAGACCGACGGCGCGCACCTGAATCCGGATATTATCGTCTGCCAGACGCGCAAGCGGCTCCTCCAGCAGCTTGAGACTGCTGATGGCTCCCGCCTTTTCGGTGCGCCAGACTTTCCGGGTCTCGATCATTCGTAGGTCACCTTTGCCGCTTCACACTGCAAAGTCGCGTATTCGCGGTATGCCGCTAACACCATGTAACTTAGTCCGCCTGAACACTGTTGACAGCGGGTTGCGCACTGGCAAGCGCGCTCGCCGTCTTTACCAGACGGACAAATTCGGCGCGATCACCGCTGAAATCCTCGCCGCGGGCAAGCTGCGCCAAAGCGGCGACGTCGTCATAGTCGAACTCGCTCAAGGGTTCCGCGCGCAGCAGCAAACCAAAACCGGCTACGGCGGTGGCGAATTGAAGGTCAACCTGGGCTTCAGATAATGGTTTTACCTGCGGTGCGAGGTTCCAAACCTTGAGCGTGCTTTCTTCCTGGCCGGGCTTTTTATAACGCACTTTTACCGTGGCCAACTCATCACGGATCGCAGTCTGCGGCTCGGTTGAGTTACCTCCGTAACGCAGCGGGTCCACCCGCGGCGTATCGCCAGCCAGTGTCAGCTCGTAAAGCGCCACGACCGAGTGGCCGGCACCGATATCGCCGGAGTCTTTGGCATCGTTGTTGAAATCTTCGCGGTTGAGGCGACGGTTCTCATAACCGAGCAGACGATATTCTTGCACACGAGCGGGATTGAACTCCACCTGCACCTTGGCATCTTTGGCGACGGTAAACAGCGTGCCCGAGAGCTGCTCCACCAGCACGCGATTGGCTTCGTAAATTGTATCGATATAGGCGTAGCTGCCGTCGCCGACGTTGGTGAGCTGCTCGACAATTTCCTCACGGTAGTTACCCATACCAAAGCCGAGGGCACTGAACTGCACACCACTTTTGCGACCACGCGCTATGCGCTGCTTGAGCGTTTCCACATCGCTGATACCGACATTGAAATCGCCATCGGTAGCCAGCAGGATGCGGTTGACCCCGTCTTGCTTGAATGCCTGTTTTGCAACCGAGTAGGCAAGCTCGATTCCTCCGGCCCCATTGGTGGAGCCACCCGCCTGCAGGCGATCGATGGCCTGCAGGATCCTGGTTTTCTGGTCACCGGGCGTCGGTTCCAACACCAGGCCCGCACTACCCGCATAGGTCACAATGCTTACCGAGTCTTCTGCACGCAGCTGTTTGGCCAGCAGGCGGTAGGCCTGCTGCAGTAATGGCAACTTGTTCGGCTGAGCCATGGAACCGGAAGAGTCGATCAGGAACACCAGATTGACTGGCGGCACCTTGTCCATAGGTATCTCGCGTGCTTTCACGCCGATGGAAAACAGCGCGCGCTCCGCGTCCCACGGTGCGCGTGAGAGGTCAAAGTGCACGGAAAAGTCGCCACCCTCAGGGGGCCTGCTCGCATTTCCGGAGTCAGCGAAGTCGTAGTTGAAATAATTGACCAGCTCTTCAAGACGCACCGCATCCCTGGGTGGCAGCTGTCCGGCGCTCAGGAATCGGCGCACATTGCTGTAGCCACCGGTGTCCACGTCCAGGGCAAAGGTGGACACCGGTTCTTCACGCACCAGTTTTACCTGGCGGGTCTCCAGCTTCTGATATTTTTCTTGCTCAGGTTCCGGATGGAGTATGGGTACCGGGCTTTGCTCGACGACATATGCTGCAGTATCGTCCGTGTCGATTGAAGTGCAGGCGGCAATTGCCAGCGTCAGGGCGGTGGTCAGTATCAGTGGGGTGGCCAATCGAATGTTCATAAAGTCCCTCTTGATGTGTATTCCCGGGCTGTGGACCGAGTTTCGCAAGGCCCATCAACAATTGCCAGCTTGAGTGGCCAAACGGTCGCAAACGGGTTTGTTCGCACGCGGCCATTCCTGTATAACCATACAGTTCAGGGTGATCGCAAAGCCCGTTCGAAACGTTCAATTTCAAGCGCTGATTCCACCCCCATGGCCGATCCCATCGAACTGGCACCGGATTATTACCTCGGCAACTTCCACGCACTGGTGGACTTTGTGGTGGCGCGCTATGAAAACCTGCTGTCAGATTCAGAGCGCCATTTTTACAACGAGTTTCGCGCGCTGAACACCGACAGCCAGCGGCTGTATGTGCGGCTGCTCTCCCGCAAAGGTGTCGCCTCCAGCGCCGGTGCCCTGTTCCGCCTGCACAAGCTCGCCTACGACGAGATCGGTGACCTGCCCACGGCCGCGGAAGCCCTGGTCAATGCCGATCTGCTACAGCGCGACCCGCCCCTCCCGCTGGCGGAACTGCTGCCGCTGTTTACCAAGAGCGAGCTGTCCGACAGCAGCATCGAAGTATTGCCAAAGGCGCTGAAGCGCGCGGCACTGGAGCAGGCGCTGCTACAGCAGGACGCCGATGCGGTGCGGTCGCAACTAACCGACAGCGAAACGGTGCTGGCGGTACAGGGGGCGGAACATTTCCAGACCTTCAAACTGCTGTTTTTCGGCAACCTGAACCAGGATCTCACGGACTATGTGCTGCGGGACCTGGGGCTGTTCCGCTATGAGCAGTATCCGCTGGAGCGCGAACAGCTGCCGTTCCAGACCCGCGCGCAGCTGGAGCAACACCTGCGCTATTACGACTGCGTAAAGGAGGCAGAGTTCGCCCTGGTCGGCGGAATCGACGAGATCACCGCACTCGCAGCACAATTGCCAGAGGGCATCGACGGTGATAGCACCCTGCACCGCCGCCTGGATCGCCTGCGCCTGACGCTGGCCCGGCAACTGGAACGACTCGACGCGCTGAGCGAGGCCGACCACCTGTATCGCCAGTGCAGCCGCCCGCCGGCCCGCGAGCGTCGGGCGCGCATCGCGATTGCGCGCGGTGACACTCCGCAGGGGCTCGCGCTTTGCCGCGAGATTCTTGCCGCCCCCCACCACGAGGAAGAGCGCGAATTCGCCGAGCGCTTCGGCTTCCGCACCGCAAAAAAAGCCGGAGAGACCGAAGGCTGGGTCGCGCCGCAGCGACATGTTCCGCCCACGGAAACCGTGGCCCTGCCAGCCGCTCGGCAGCGGGTGGAGACTCTCGCCGCCGACCATCTCGTGCAGCGCGCGCCGGGCAACCAGTGCTTTTATGTGGAAAACACCCTGATAAACGGGGTGCTCGGGCTGTATGTGTGGGACATCCTGTTTGCCCCGGTGCCCGGTGCCTTTTTCAATCCGTTCCAGATTGCCCCGAGTGATTTTCGCAGCGCAGATTTTTATCCACAGCGTCGCGCCGCGTTTGAACAGCGCCTGGCAGCGCTCAACGAGAAATCTCTGAAGCAGCGGGTGTGGCGGCACTACCACGACAAGTGGGGTATCGCCAATCCGCTGACCGCCTGGGACGCCCTGCCGGAATCCCTGCTGACGCTGGCACTGGAGCGGATTCCGGTACCGCACTGGCAGGTCTTGTTCCGCCGGCTGTTGGGCGATATCGCCCACCACCGCAGTGGGCTGCCCGACCTGATCCTGTTTCCGGAGCAGGGCAACTACGAGCTGGTGGAGGTCAAAGGCCCCGGCGATCGCCTGCAACAAAACCAGCAGCGCTGGCTGGCCTTTTTCGCCAGACACCAGATACCGCATCGTGTACTGCATGTAGAGTGGACAGCGCAGTGAGCGAGACCGGAACCGAGACACAAGTGCAAACCGGACGCGACGATACGCTGTCGCTGTCCGTCGGTGATCTGGTGGCTTTTGCCTGCCGCACCGGAGATCTGGTGCTTGAGAGCGCCGGTGGCCCCACCGCAATTGAGGGCATCCGCGCCCATCAGCGACTGCAGAAAAAACGCCCCGCGGGCAGTGAGGCCGAATACCCGTTGCAGGTAACGCTGAAGCAGGATGGATACAAGGTGGCTCTGCGGGGCCGCGTCGACATACTGCACCCCCAGCCCGACCTGCATCACCCGGTGCAACTGGATGAAATCAAAACTACCTACGTGCCGCCGCAAAAGCTGGCGGTATCCGCGCGCTCGCTGCACTGGGCCCAGCTGAAGATCTACGGCTTCTGTTACGGACTGCAGCAAGCGTTCGGCGACGACGACCCGGTCGCGCTGCAAATGCTCTGGCACAATCTCAAGGAAAAAAAGACTTATCCGGAATTGCAGGTGTTCCGCTGGGGCGAGCTGGAGATGTTTGCCAGAAGCGCGCTGTCTGAATACCTGCAGTGGCACCGTCGCTGGCAAGCGCACCGGCAACAGGTGCGCGCTTCCGCTCGCGCACTGCAATTCCCCTTTGCGGAATACCGTGACGGCCAGCGCACGCTGGCGGTGGCCGCCTACCGCTGCCTGCGCGACGGTGGTGAGCTGGTGGTAGAAGCCCCCACCGGCATCGGCAAGACCATCAGTACCCTGTTCCCGGCAATCAAGGCCATGGGCGAAACGCGGCTCGACCAGCTGGTTTACCTCACCGCAAAAAATTCCGGTCGCCAGGTAGTCCGGGAAACCGCCAGCCGCCTGCACGCCGACGGCCTTTGCCTGTCTGTGCTGGAACTGCAGGCGCGCGACAAAACCTGTGCCTGCAGCCTGGGGCTCTGCAGCCGCGACGACGAGGGTATCTGCCCGCGTACCCGCGGTTTTTTCGATCGACTGCCGGAGGCCCGGCGCCACCTGCTGGGCCAACCTTTATTGACCCCTGAGGTGATCGCCCGGGAGGCGGATCGACTGCAACTGTGCCCATTCGAGCTGTCCCTGCAGATGCTGCCGTGGGCGGACCTGGTGGTGTGCGATTTCAACTATGTGTTCGATCCGCTGGTGCAGATGCAAAGCCTGCGGGACCAGAGTCGACAACGCGCGCTGCTGGTCGACGAGGCGCACAATCTGAGCGACCGCGCCCGCAGTATGTACAGCGCCAGTATCACCCGCAGTGACAGCCGTCGTGCCGCCGCAGACTGTAAAGCATCGCACCCGGGCCTTCGCCGCGCGATTCAGTCACTGGTGCGCGCGCTGGATAAGTGGGTAACTGAAAAGCGGGAACCCCCGCAACCAATACTACCGCCGAGCAGAGCCGGCGAATCGGCAAAATCCGAGCTGTGGATAACACCGTTTGAGGAGGGCTTCCCTGTGGGCGTCAGTGGCGCCGTGCAAAAAGTGCTGATGGTGGTGAGCCAACTGTGGGAGCAAAACCAGTCGCCGCCCGAGGCCATTACCGACTGGCTCCGGTCACTGTTCCGCTTCCAGACCATCGAGCAACTGGCCGCAGAACAGCACCACTGCATTACCCGCGCCGAGAGCCCGGCTAACCCCGACAGCCGCTGGCGGGAACAGGAAGTTGAACTGCTGTGTGTGAATGCCGCCGAGTACCTGCAGCAGGCGTATCAGCAGTTTCACGGGGTAATCGTCTTCTCCGCCACTCTGCGGCCGGCCGGATATATCTATCAGCAGCTGGGTCTGCAACCGGCGTCCCCCTACCTGTCACTGCCCTCGCCGTTTCAGCCCGAGCAGCTGGGCCTGCTGCTCTGCCCCTACGTGGATACCCGCTACCGTGCCCGCCATCAGGCAACGGATGCGCTGGTGGACATGGTTGCGCGCACCTTTCACAGCCGGCCGGGTAATTACCTGGTGTTCTTCCCGTCTTACCGGTTCCTGCAGCAGGTGGTTGAGCGCTTTGCCGCGCTGTTCCCGGAGATTCCGCTGGTACAGCAGTCATCCGGCAGCAGTGATCAGCAGCGCGCCGAATTTCTCGCGCATTTTGGCGAGGGCCGTCGCAGCCTCGGCTTTGCGATCATGGGCGGCGTATTTGGCGAAGGGGTGGATTACGTGGGCGAGCAACTTGTCGGCACCATCGTGGTCGGAGTGGGCCTGCCGCAGGTGAATGAGGAACAGGAATTGCTGCGCGGCGCCGCTGAAGAGCGCGGGGAAAACGGTTTCGATATCGCCTACCGCTACCCGGGCCTGACCCGCGTGCTGCAGACCGCCGGCCGGGTGATCCGCACCGAGTCCGACCGCGGCGTGGTGATTCTGGCGGACTACCGCTTTGCCGATCCTTTTTACCGCAGCCTGTATCCACAGCACTGGCAACCGCAGATCTGCAATAATGGCACCGCACTGACCGACGCACTCGATCAATTCTGGAACCCTTAGTTCGCGAGCACCATGGTGTTAAACCGCAAATTCTATCGCCGCAGCCCACAACAGCGGCCCCAGCATGAAGTCAGTTTCAGTGACGTGCGCAAGCGCTTTGACTTCCGCTCCATCCGCATCGGCCGTTGGGTCACCGAAGCGGAAAAGCAGCGCGCGGCCGGCCTGTTTTACGACGCCCTGGTCGACCTGATGACCATACTGCAGGGCCCGGAGCTGCTGGTATCCCTGCGCGGCACGCTCGCTTTCCAGTACGGCACTGGCGGGCGACCCGGCATTTCCGCCCACTACGAACTGGGCTCGCGCACTTTCGCCCTGGCAAAAAATGCCGGCCCCGGGGCCATTGCCCACGAGTGGTTTCACGCACTGGACCACTACCTGGCCGGCAAGGCTTTCAGCGATACGCCCGCCAATATGTTCGCCTCCGAAGCCTGGCTGCGCGAGGCGACACCAATTCCACACCCGATCAACGATCGCCTGTTTGCCTGCTTCCGGGCGATCATGCTGGATGAGAGCGGGGAAAACCCCAGTGCAATGTTTCGGGCCTCCAAAGCCGCGGACAAGGCCAACGGCTGCATCTACTACGCCGATCCGGCGGAGATGTGCGCGCGCGCATTTGAGGCATTTGTTCAGGACGCGAGTATTTCCAACAATTTCCTGGTGGCGGGCACCAAGGCCAGTGAAGAGGCGAAGGCAGGGCTCTATCCCGACGGCGCACACAGGGCGCGTATCAATCGCGCCTTCTCTGAGTATTTTTCACTATTGGGCTACGCGCTCGGCAGCAAAGCGCAGCCGTGAACGCCTGTCACCCAAACGCCCCGGCGCAAATACCGGGGCGCCGAGGAATCACGATTTATTTTCGGCGATAAATCGATCCATCTGCACTTCCAGCATTTCCATCGGCAGGGCGCCGTTGGCCAGCACCGCATCGTGAAAGGCACGCAGGTCGAACTGGTCTCCCAGGGCTTTTTCCGCTTTCGCACGCAGTTCGCGGATCTTGATCTCGCCCATCTTGTAGGACAGCGCCTGCCCCGGCCAGGAAATATAGCGGTCCACTTCCGCGCGCACATTTGCCCTGGACAGGGAGGTATTGTCGGCGAGGAAGTCCAGCGCCTGCTGGCGGGTCCAGCCCTGGGAGTGGATGCCGGTGTCGATGACCAGGCGGGCGGCGCGCCACATCTCATAGCTGAGGCGACCGAACTGCTGGTAGGCGTTTTCATACACACCCATTTCCACGCCAAGGCGCTCGGTATACAGCGCCCAGCCTTCCCCGTAGGCACTCAGATACAGATTGCGGCGGAAGTTCGGGACATTTTCCAGCTCTTGGGACAACGCACCCTGCAAGTGATGGCCGGGTACCGCCTCGTGCAGGGTCAGCGCCACCAGTTCATACAGCGGGCGCTGATCCAGTGCGTGGGTATTCACCCAGTAAGCGCCTCCGCGTGTGCCGCCGATCGCGGCCGGGTTGTAGGAGGCAGTAGTATAATTGGGCGCGATCTCATCCGGCACCGGCACCACACCGTAGGGCAGGCGCGGCAGCTTGCCGAAAAATTCCGGCAGGCGGTAGTCGATGCGCTTGGCGATGTAGGAGGCTTCCTTCAACAGTTCACGCGGGGTCTCGGCATAGAACTGGGGGTCGGTGCGCAAGAACTCGGTGAACTCCTCGAAACTGCCGCTGAATTTCCCTTCTTTTTTCAACTGCGCGATCAATGCGTTCATTTCGCCACGGATACGCTTCACTTCCGCCAGCCCAATCTGGTGAATTTCCGCAGGGTCCATATCCAGTGTCACGTAGGTTTTGATCGCGTGACGATAGTAGTCCTTGCCCCCGGGCAGATCTTCGACGGCGATGGATTCAGTCGCAGCCGCCATGTAATCTCCCTCGAGGAAGGTCGCCACGCGATCAAAGGCAGGGATGGCAAATTGCTTGATCGCTGCGGCGCCCTGTTTCTGCAGGCGCTTTTTATCTGCATCAGAAAATTTTTCCGGCAGGCTCCTGAATGGCTCATACAAGCTGCTTTTTTCAGGATCGTCGTATACCTGGGCACGCACGGTCGGTGCAATACCTTCGACGACGATTTTGGGCAGTACAAACCTGTCCTTGATGCCCGCACGCATGTTGGCAATGTTCTCATCGAAATAGCGGCCGAAGTCCTGAATGCGCTTGATGTAGTCCTCGTAGTCAGACACCTTGCGCATATTGAGGCCACTGCTGGCATCCAGTGCGGCGCTCCAGAAGCTGTAGAAAGTATTCACAGGTATCCGATCGAGATACTGCTCATTGGATTCCATGGAATTTTTCAGCACCCAGGTCAGCAGGTCGCGATTTACACGCTCCGACGCGGTTAGTTGCGACGAATCTATTTTTTCGAGCCGGGCAACAAACGTCTTTTCTTCTTTCAGGCGACGGCTGCGGTCTTTCTCCGCGACTCCCGGCAAGCGGTCATTGAAGCCCTTCTCGCCCATGCGGCCTGCAGTGATCGGGTCTTCCCGCAAACTGTATTGCCAGTGATCTTCGATAACGTCCCGCAGCTGCTCGCTGGCAGATTCCGCCCTGACTGCGGGACTGACCAGAAATCCAACCACCGCTAGCAAGGAAATCAGGAATGTGGTCGCCCGCAGGAAGGGCGTCAGGATATTGCCAGGCATGGTAGGGACTCCGTCATCTGTTCGCAGTGTGAATATTCCGCGGTTTAAGCGCTCAGCAATACGCGGTGCAGACGCGGAGATAATCACAATGTCAGCCTGCTGACAAATGAAAGTCAGGCAAGGCCGTGGTTGACTTCCATGTTCGCCCGAGACCCTGTGACACAAGGCGCTCCGAGGCAGCATGTCCATATGCGGTGCAAATCCGAACGCTCGCCCAGCCTCGGTGCATGTCAACCATTCAGCCTCACCAGCACTCATTTCAACGACTTATCGCTTTACAAAAGTGTGCGAACGCGATTATCTGTGGGGCGGAACCGCTGTGATCCGGCGGATATAACAATAAGCAGACACCCGGCCGAGCGCCACATAATGGCTGCCACACAGGCGGGTGCGCGGGGAGGACAATGGATAGAAGACGTTTTATCAAACTCGCCGGTGTCGGTGCCGGCGGCATTGCGCTGCCAATATATGGCGCGCAGGTCTCCGCCGAGCAGCTCATCCATGGTGGGATGGACGTGGCCCGGAAAAAGGCCCTCTCCGATACCGTGCTCAACGCCGCGCGCAAGGCCGGCGCCAGCTACACCGATGTCCGCATCGGCCGCTACCTCAACCAGTTCCTGCTGACCCGTGAAACCAATGTCGAGAATATCGTCAATACCGAGTCCTTCGGTGCCGGTATCCGCGTGATCGCCAATGGCACCTGGGGCTTCGCCGCAACCAATGACCTCACCGAGGACGGTATTGCCAGGGCAGCTCGCCAGGCGGTGGCCGTGGCCAAGGCGAACGCCAAATACCAGACCGAGCCTGTGCAGTTGGCCGCCGTCAAAGGGGTTGGCGAGGTTTCCTGGCAGACCCCTATCAAGAAAAATGCCATCGAAGTGCCCATCAGCGAGAAGGTCGACTTCCTGATGAACGTGAACCAGAGTGCGCTAAAGGCCGGTGCCAGCTTTGTCAATTCCGCCCTATACCTGGTGAACGAACAGAAATACTTCGCGTCCAGCGATGGTTCCTACATCGACCAGGATGTCCATCGCCTGTGGGCACCGATGGAGGTGACCGTGGTGGACAAGGAGAGCGGCCAGTTCAAGACCCGCGATGGCCTGAGTACCCCAGTGGGTATGGGATACGAGTATCTCGCAGGGCGCGAGGAAGACAAGATCGCCGGCCCCACCACCCTGTATAAAGACTCCTATGACATGGCGGAAGACGCGGTTCTCGCCGCGGAACAGGCCAAGGTCAAGTTGTCGGCCAAGTCGATCGACCCGGGTAAGTACGATCTGGTACTGGAACCATTACACCTGCGCCTGACCATTCACGAATCCGTCGGGCACCCGCTGGAACTGGACCGTGTTCTCGGTTACGAAGCCAACTACGCTGGCACGTCTTTCGCAACCCTGGACAAGTGGCGCAGCGGCAAATTCCAGTACGGCAGCGACAAGGTCAATATCTTTGCCGACCGCACCCAACCGGGCTCACTCGGCGCCGTTGGCTACGACGATGAGGGGGTGAAGGCCAAGCGCTGGGACCTGATCAAGGATGGCGTGCTGGTGAACTACCAGGCCACCCGCGACCAGGTGCACATGATCGACCAGAAAGAGTCCCACGGCTGTTCCTACGCCGACAGCTGGTCCAGCGTACAGTTCCAGCGCATGCCGAATGTGTCCCTCGCACCGGGCAAGGACAAGTACTCGGTCAAGGACATGATTCGCGATGTGGAAAAAGGTATCTACATCGTGGGGCGCGGCTCCTACTCCATCGACCAGCAGCGTTACAACTTCCAGTTCGGTGGCCAGCTGTTTTATGAAATCAAGAATGGCGAAATTGTCGGCCAGGTAGAGGATGTTGCCTACCAGTCGAATACCCAGGAATTCTGGAATTCCTGTTCTGCCATCTGCGATAGCAGTGATTACCGACTCGGCGGCACCTTCTTCGATGGCAAAGGTCAGCCCAGCCAGGTAAGTGCTGTTTCACACGGGTGCGCGACCAGCCGCTTTGACGACATCAACGTGATCAATACCAAGCGCAAGATCGGCTAAGCGAACAACAATAAATTTTTGGAGCAAAACAAGATGGCAATTTTATCCAGAAGTGAAGCCAAAAACATTCTCGAAAAAGTTCTGAAATACAGCAAGGCCGAGGGTGCCAGTGCGCAGCTGTCCGGCGCCGAGACCGGCAACATCCGCTACGCGCGCAACAGCGTTTCCACCAGCGGTGTCGTCAACGATATCGAACTTGCGGTGGAAGCACGCTTCGGAAAAAAATCCGGTATCGCCACCATCAATGAGTTCAGTGATGCATCACTGGAGAAAGTGATGCGCCGCGCAGAGGAACTGGCCAAGCTGTCACCGGACAACCCGGAATCCATGCCACTGCTGGGCAAGCAGAAATACATGGCCGTCGACGGATTCGCAAAGTCCACCGCTAACATAACCCCGGATCAACGCGCCAAGGCAGCGGCGGACTCCATCAAAGCGGCGATGAAAAAGGACGTTGTTGCCGCAGGTTACCTTGAGGACGCACGCTCGTTCGCTGCGGTGGCCAACACCAACGGCCTGTTTGGCTACCACGCCTCCACCTCTGCCAATTTCACCGTCACCATGCGCACCGAAAACGGTCTCGGCTCCGGCTGGGCACAAAGTGATGTGACCGATTTCCGCGACATGAATACCGCATCCAGCTCCGGTGTCGCAATTGACAAGGCCGTTCTGTCCCAGGAAGCCCGCGCACTGGAACCGGGCAAGTACACCGTGATTCTGGAGCCGAGCGCGGTATCCGGCCTGGTGGCATATATGATGGGTAACTTCGACACCCGCAGTGCCGACGAGGGCCGCAGTTTCCTGAGCAAGAAAGGCGGCGGCAATCGTATTGGCGAGAAGATGTTCGACAAACGCGTACACCTCTACTCCGACCCTTCCGACCGGAATGTACCGGCGCAGCCCTGGTCCGACGATGACCATATGGCGATGCAGCGCGTGGACTGGATCAAGGGTGGCGTGGTGCAAAGCCTTCCCTGCAGCCGCTACTGGGCCGAGCAATCCGAAAGTGCTCCGGTACCCGCGCCGAACAACCTGATCATGGTCGGTGGCGACAAGTCCACCGAGGAGCTGATCAAAAACACCCGCCGCGGTGTGCTGGTAACCCGCACCTGGTATATCCGTATGGTCGACCCGCAGTCGCTGCTGCTGACCGGCCTGACCCGCGACGGAACCTTCTACATCGAGAATGGCAAGATCAAATACCCGATCAAGAATTTCCGCTTTAATGAAAGTCCGGTGATCATGCTGAACAATATTGAAGATATGGGACGTGCGGAGCGCGTCAGCATGTGGGGTGGCCCGGCCATGATTCCCGCACTGAAAGTGCGCGATTTTACCTTCAGCAGCCTTTCCGACGCGGTTTAATTACCTCTGCAGAAAACTAGGAGCGAACAATGGATCGAAGAAAATTTCTGCAGTTGGGTGGTGCCGGTGTCGGCGTCTCCATGCTGCCACTGTCCGGCAATATTATCGCCGAAAGCAAACTCACCCAGAGCGGACTGGATATCGCAGCAAAGAAAGAACTTTCTGATGCGGCACTGAATACCGCGACCAAGATGGGCGCGTCTTACGCAGACGTCCGTATCGGCCGCTATCTCAACCAGTACGTCATTACCCGTGAAATGAATGTGCAGAACGTGGTCAACACCGAGTCCATCGGCGTGGGCATACGCGTGATTGCCAACGGCACCTGGGGCTTTGCCGCTACCAACGACATGACCAATGATGGTATCGCGCGCGCTACCGCACAGGCCGTTGCCACCGCCAAGGCCAATTCGAAATACCAGAAAGAGCCGGTGCAACTGGCGCCAGTAAAAGGCCACGGTGAAGTCAGCTGGAAAACACCGATCCAGAAAAACGCCATGACCATTCCGCTGGCAGAAAAAGTTGACCTGCTGATGGAAGTGAACAAGGCGGCAATGGATGCCGGTGCCAGCTTTATCAATTCCATGCTGTTCCTGGTAAACGAGCAGAAGTACTTTGCCTCCACCGACGGTTCCTATATCGACCAGGATGTACACCGCCTGTGGTCACCGTTCAGCGTCACTGCTGTAGACAAGAAAGACGGCGGCTTCCGCACCCGTGACGGCCTCGGCATGCCGGTAGGTCGCGGTTTCGAATACCTCGACGGTCGCGCCGAAGATAAAGTGCAGTCACAGACGGTACTCTACGGCGACTCCTACGATATGGTCGAGGACGCGAAACTGGCGGCCGAACAGGCGCAGGAAAAGCTTACCGCCAAGTCGGTCAAGCCGGGCAAATACGATCTGGTGCTCGACCCGTCGCACCTGTGGCTCACCATCCATGAATCCGTGGGTCACCCGCTGGAGCTCGACCGCGTACTCGGCTACGAAGCCAACTTCGCGGGCACCTCGTTTGCCACCATCGACAAGTGGGAGAGCGGCAAATTCCAGTACGGCAGCGACAAGGTCAACCTGTTTGCAGACAAGGTGCAGCCGGGCTCACTGGGTGCAGTCGGTTACGACGACGAAGGCGTGCAAACCGGTAGCTGGGACCTGGTCAAAGAGGGTGTACTCACCAACTACCAGGCCATTCGCGACCAGGTACATATGCTGGGCCAGAAGGAGTCCCATGGCTGCTGCTACGCGGACAGTTGGTCCAGTGTGCAGTTCCAGCGCATGGCCAACGTTTCCCTGCTCCCGGGTGAAGATAAGCTGGGCGTCGAGGACATGATCAAGGACGTCGAGAAAGGCATCTATATCGTCGGTGACGGATCCTTCTCCATCGATCAGCAGCGCTACAACTTCCAGTTTGGCGGCCAGCTGTTCTACGAAATTGAGGACGGCAAGATCACCGGCATGCTGGAGGACGTGGCTTATCAGTCCAACACGCAGGAATTCTGGAACTCCTGTTCGCAGATCTGTGACAAGAGCGATTACCGTCTCGGTGGCTCCTTCTTCGACGGCAAGGGGCAGCCCAGCCAGGTAAGTGCCGTGTCCCACGGTAGTTCCACCACCCGGTTCGACGGTGTCAACGTGATCAACACCAAGCGTAAACTCGGTTAATCAGAGAGAAAGGCCGTCGCCATGTCGTTGACGACATGGCGACTGCAAACCAGCCCCACAAGAAGTTTCAGAGCCGTATCTGTGTCACTCACCCGCAAACAATTTCTGCAGCGCCTGTTACTGGCCGGTTGCGGTTTCGCACTACCGGGAACGTTGCGCGCACAAAGTGACCCTGCTCCCGAGTATGACTTCTATTTCACACGCCTGATGTATGAATCCGGCGACTGGGATGTGGATCAGCGCATGCCCTCCAATGTGCTGAACTCCCTGATCGAATACACCAGCCTCAACGTCGATCCCGACGAGCGCATAGTGCCGCTGGCGGACCCGGAAATGCTGCTGGCGCCCTTCTGCTATCTGGCGGGGCACAAACTGGTGGAATTCACCGCTGCGGAAACCCGGAATTTTCGTGACTACGTCAATCGCGGTGGCTTTGTGTTTGTCGACGACTGCAACCACGACATTGACGGGCTGTTTGCCAGGTCGTTCGAGACGCAGATGGTGAAACTGTTTGGTGAGGACTGCCTGCAAAAACTACCGGATGACCACGACCTCTACCGCTGCTTTTTCCAGTTCGACGAACTCCCGGTAACCAGCTTCGAGCTGAACGGCTGGGGCGACGACCTGGTCCACGATTACCTGAAAGCGATCGTGGTGGATGGCCGCATCGCCGTACTCTACAGCAACAAGGATTTCGGGTGCGAGTGGGACTACGACTATCGCAACAAGCGCTGGCTCGCCATCGACAACACAAAATTCGCCGTCAACATCGTCATTTATGCACTCACAAGCTGATATACCATGCACACCACTTCACCGGACAAAATTGAACAGATGCTCGAAGAACAACAACGTGCGCTCGACGTACTGCGCGGCGAGATCGGCAAGGTTATCGTCGGCCAGCACGATGTAGTTGAGCAGATGCTGGTATGCCTGCTGGCTCGTGGGCATGTGTTACTTGAAGGGGTACCCGGCCTCGGTAAAACCCTGCTGGTAAAGACGCTCGCCGATGCCTCCAGCCTGGCATTCAAGCGCGTGCAGTTCACGCCTGATCTTATGCCCGGCGATATTCTCGGTAGTGAGATCCTCGAAGAGGATCACACGACCGGCAAACGATTTTTCAAGTTTCAGCCGGGGCCGATTTTTACCAACATACTGCTCGCGGATGAAATCAACCGCACACCGCCAAAGACCCAGGCAGCACTGCTGGAGTCCATGCAGGAGTATTGCGTCACCGTCGCCGGGGAAACCATGGCGCTGCCACAGCCTTATTTTGTGCTCGCGACCCAGAACCCGATCGAGCAGGCAGGCACATATCCCCTGCCGGAGGCCCAGCTGGACCGCTTCCTGCTGAATATCCATATCGACTACCCGGATGCGCAGGACGAAGTAGCAATCCTGCGCGCAACCACCGGTGCCGCTGGCGCGAAGCCACAGGCTTGCCTGGAGGCCTCCCAATTGCTGGCAATGCAGGATCTGGTGCGGGAGGTATCGGTCTCCGATGATCTGTACCAATACGTGGCACAACTGGTACGCGCCACTCGCAACCAGAACCCCGATGAGAACCTGGGAAAGTGGATCAAGTGGGGCGCCGGGCCCCGCGCCGGACAGGCGCTGATTCTCGCAGCCAAGGCGCGCGCCTTTCTGCATCGTCGACTGGCGGTCACCCGTGCCGATATACAGGCGTTATTGCTACCGGTGCTGCGTCATCGCGTGCTGCTGAGTTTCCAGGCCCAGGCGGATGGCATCGGTATTGAGCAGGTACTGGGTGAATTACGCCAAGCCGTGCCGGAACCCGGTCGGGACTGACGGAGTATGTTGCCGTGCAACTGACCGATCCGCTGACGCTGGCGAGCACCCGAGACCTGGTGTGGCTGTCACGCCATATCGCCGAGGGCATGCTGCTGGGTATGCAGCATAGCCAGCGGCGCGGCGCCGGCATCGAATTCCAGCAATACCGCAGTTACGAACCGGGTGATTCCATCCGGCATATCGACTGGAAACTGTTTGCGCGCTCGGACCGCTATTATGTGCGCGAGGCTGAGCAGGAAAGTCAGATGCACGTATGCATCGTGCTCGACACAAGCACCTCGATGGCGCAGCCGAGTTTTGTGCAACCAGGTCTCAGCAAACTCCTGTACGCAAAATGCTGGATTGCCACACTCTGCTGGCTGCTGCATAGCCAGGGCGATCGCTTTTCCCTGCTGGCACTGAACGATCGCGGTAACCGCCTTGTACCCGAGGGCCAGGGCGAAGCCCATCATCGCCGTGTTGCGCTTGAACTGGACTCGATCAGCGCTGCCGGGCACTGGCCGGACAGGGCGCAACTGGCCGCGGTATGGCCCCGCTTTGAGCAGCCCTGTCAGGTCGTGCTGGTCAGCGACTTCTTCGAGCGCCATGACGATGGTGAGCTCAGCAGTTTTGCCGCGCGCCTGTCCGCCGCCGGCAGGCCTTGCCTGCCTCTGCAAATATTGGTTGAAGCCGAGCAGACGTTTCCCTTTGATGGTGACCTGAAAATCCGCAATCCCGAAGCGCCGGGTATCACTGAGCTAGGCGCCCGGCAGCAACGTGCGGACTACCTGGCTGCCTTTGCCGCCGCACAGACAAACCTCAGCGCGCGTTTTGCCGCACAGGCAACACCCCTGACTACCACTACGGTGGAAACACCCATCGAGTATTCTCTGCGGGCATTTATTGATGCACACGGGAGGATCGGCTGATATGCCCGGAGCCCTCACCTGGCTGATTGAATCACCCGCGTGGTTCTGGCTACTGCCCATCCTTGCGCTACCGGTACTGATCCACTTGCTGCGTCGCAGTGATCCCCGGGAGATCACCTTTGCCGCTGTGCACTGGCTGCAACACAGGCGCCAGCATCGCTGGAAAAAGCTGTTTGTGCGCGACCGCCTGTTATTGGCTCTGCGGCTTCTGATATTACTTCTACTGATCCTGCTACTGGCACAACCGTGGCTGGAACGCGATGTGCGACCATCGGATACGATATTGCTGGTAGACCCCGGTGTTACCGAGGAGGCACTCGCGCAGTTTCAGGCAGAGCATCCGCAGATCAACCAGACCTTCTGGCTACACCACGATCCACAGCCCGCCGACACCCCCAGACCGGAGGCCGGTAATCTCTGGCAGGCCCTGTCTCAGCTCGCCAGCGCCGGCGAATTTCGCCGCGCACATATTCTGTTACAGCAGGGCGCAAATCCGACCGGACACAGTGCCCTTCAGGTCAGCCCCCACTGGCAGTGGCACGTGGTGGAGACCGAAAGTGCGGATCTTTCCCGCGCACTTCCACGGATCAGCACACTCCCGCGGATCACTCTGGTGGGCGAAGGGCCACGCTGGCTGCCCCCGCTGATACAACAACTGGCGGAAGGTCCGCTACCCGGGCTGGCGCTGCAGCAGCGCTCCGCGACAGACCTGCTCGACCCCCGCGAAATCGACTGGGTAATTTACGACACGCCCGGAGCGCTGCCGGAGCGTCTGGTGCATTTTGTGCGCGACGGTGGGCTGCTGATTTCGGATGCGCGCGTGACTGGCGAAACGGCACTGAATTTTAATGAACTCGACAAACACAGTGGTCTTGAGGTGGCTGTAATCGGTCGCGGCAGCTGGCTGCGTTACCGCGGTGACTGGCATAGCCCGGCGTTTTTCCATAACCCGGAACTACCGCAAACACTCTGGAGGCAGTGGTCTACACAGGACTGGCGGTGGTTACACGAGTCCCGCAGCCAGTGGTCCCTCGACAGGCTCCCGGATATCTCGGTGAGTGACCCCGCGGCGACAACGAGGCACGCACACTCGCTGCGCGATGTATTGCTACTGGCCCTGGCGCTGCTGATATTGCTCGAACGATCGATTGGCCTGTCGCGCCCGGCAGCGGCCACCGGAGGCGCCAACCGTGAGTAATGCTCGCCACACTCGTAGCCAGCGTATCCTGCAGCGGGCAGGACGCCGCTGGTACATCCACGGCCTGATGCCCTATGTTCTTGTCGCACTCCTGCTTGGCATTAGCGCCTGGCTCAGTCGTCACTTTCTGCTGCTGCCACAGTGGATATTGGCAGTAGCCTTTGTCCCTGTGGTCCTGGCCACTGCGTTGGACCGCTACTGGCGGCCATCTCAAAGGGAACTCTGCACGAAGCTCGACGCACGCTATCCGGCCCTGCAGGACAGTTGTCATCTTCTGATCGCCGGACACAGCAATCCGGGACCAGTAATGCGTGTGCAACAGCAACGGGTGGCGAAGGCGCTGCAGCAACTGCAGGAAAACGGCAGTCTGCAAACGTTCCGCCCCGATTGGCGGCGCCGCCCACTCCTGTACGCCACCGGTGCGGCCATCATCCTGCTACTAGTCCCCGTAGCCATACAGTTAAGCGGAAAAACCGCGACAACGGCCATCGACAGGCACGCGCAACCAACGCGCCCGGTGCAGGCGCAGCCATCGGTGTTCCGCGATATTGCAACGTATATCCAGCCACCGGACTATACCGGCATAGCACCCTACCCCGGTGCGCTGGCAATCGAGGCCACAGAAAACTCCCGCGTCACCTGGAATATTACTCTCGAGGCACCCGCAGACGGATTGCACATGCTTGCGGCTGAAGAGTCCTTTGCGTTCACACCCCGGGATCCCGCCCCCAGTCGGCGCTGGCAACTCACGCGCACACTGAGCGCATCCGACTTTTATCAACTCGCCATATCGCCAGATGCTGCAATCGGCAAAGGTGGCACGCAGATGCTGCTGCCGGAACTACACAATATCGAGATCACCCCGGACCGCCCCCCGGCGTTCGTGTTCGAATATCCACAGGACAACGTCACCATCGTCACCCGGCAGCCAGATGCAGAGTCGCCTTTGTTAACCGTCAGCGTTACGGTTGAAGATGATTTTCAGGTGGTGGAAACGGATCTGTTAGTGACCCTGGCGAGCGGCAGTGGAGAAAACGTACGCTTTCGCGATGAGCGCATCAGGCTTGAGGCAGAGAGCACAGAAGGAAAAAAGCGGCGCTACCGTTTTTCGATACCAGTGCATCGTTACCAGATCGAACCCGGTGACGAACTCTACTGGCACCTTGAGGCCCGCGACAATCGTGCACCGAAGGTGAATATCCAGAAGAGCCAGCATTTCATCCTGCGCTGGCCACAGGAAGAAATTTTCGGACTCAGCGACAGCGAGGGGATGGCGATCAAAATTCTGCCGGAATACTTCCGCAGTCAGCGACAGCTGATCATCGATACCGAGGCACTGCTCGCGGACCGGGAAAATATCAGCCAACAGGAATTTCGCAAGCGCTCCGAATCGCTCGCCTACGAGCAGAACCTGCTGCGCATGCGCTACGGACGATTTCTCGGCGAGGAAGACTCCGCGATGGAACACGGCGGCGAGACGCACGCAACCGATCACCATGGCGAAAGCGAGGAGCACCACGACAAAGACACGCATGAACAAGCCAGCGAGCACAGTGGTCACGGTAATCATCACGGTGATGACGGTAATGAAGGTGAAAAAGTCCAGCAATTCGGCGATGCCAGTGGCGTGATCGCGGCCGCCGGTCACGCCCACGACAGCTCAGAACATGCCACCCTGTTCGACCCCGAGACCAAAGAGCTACTGCGCAGTGCGCTCAATGCAATGTGGAGTGCGTGGCGCGACCTGTCGGTAGTTGAACCGCGCGCGTCCCTGCCCCACCAGCACACCGCCCTGCGCCATATCAAGCAAGTGCAGCAGGCCTCGCGCATCTACCTGCAACGCGTTGGTTTCGAAACACCGGCCCTGGACGAGTCGCGGCGGCTCTCCGGCGAACACGACCAGACCGCGCCACCGCAAGTCGACAGCGCACGGGAAGACGCCGAACGCGAACAATTACTGGCGCTGTTCAAACGCGTACAACAGGGCGAGGCGCTCGACCCGCAGGCCACAAGCGGACTCCGGCAGTTGCAGGTACTGCGCGGGGACGACACCCTGCAGATGTCACTGGCAAAGCATCTGCGCCGCTACCGGCAACAACCCGGCTGCCGCGAGTGCCGGCAGCAACTGTCGGCATTCCTGTACGCGCTGTTACCGGCCCCGGCCGCGCACCCGACGCTCCCGCTTGACCGCCGTGCGTCCGGCACCTATAGCAACTGGCTGCAGGAATCCGCAGCAGAGGCACGGCAATGAACGCATTCAGCACAATTTGTTTACTGGGTCTGGCGGCCTCCCTGTGGCTAGGCTTGCGCCAACGCACATCGGTTTCACGCCGTGCCACCGGCATACTGTTGCAGTGCGTTATCTGGCTGCTGGTGTGGTCACTGTTCCACCCCCCGGCTTTACTTCCCCCGGAAAAGACCACCGCTCTGGCAACCGCAGTTGCGTCCGATCCGAAGGGTCTTCCGTCACCACAAGAGATTAACCGGGCGGGGTTGTTGCAAATCACCGGTGATGGTGTGTCGCGCGATGCGCTGCGCGATCTGCCACCGGTTCGCTTACAGCACGGGGAAATCACCGCGCAACCCGGCTGGCAGGTACAGTGGACGCGGCAGCTGACTCTCGGTGAACCGCTGCAACTGCGTGTCTCGCTTCTATCGCCACAAGACGCTTATCAGCCTCCGGTAAAGCTTACCCTGCAAGATCCCTTCGGCAGCGATGTGGACAGCGCACTGCTCGGCGCTGACAGCAAGTCGATATCTCTCCAGGCGTGGCCGAAAATTGCCGGCGACTGGCAGTACCGGGTACACATTCAACCACAGACGGACAAACAACAAGCGGGCAAACAACAGGCAGCCGATGATGTCTCCGGCGCGCAAGACACTGACCGCAGTGAAGTACTGCCGGTGATCGTGCGCGAACCACAATCCCCCCGGGTACTGTTGTGGCTCGCGCGCCCCGGGTTTGAGAGTGCGGCACTGGCGCGCTGGTTGCGCCAGTCCGGCACGCCCACGCAGGTTGTCACGCAACTGGCCCCAAAAATGCAGCGGCGGGAAACCTTCAACGGTCAGGAGCTGCGCCAAAACGCGCTCCTCGCCGCCGACAGTCCTTTTGACCTGCTGGTGCTCGACAGCCGTCTGTGGTCACAGCTGGACAAGTCACAACGACGGCAGATCGACACTCTTGCACAAACAAAATCGCTGCTCTGGCTGGTGGATAGCAACAGCACACAGGCGTTTATTGACTATGCACAGACCCGTGGAATGCCGCTGCAAAAAGCGCCCGTCGTTTCGGCCAGCTACCCGGGCGATGTCGCTGACAGGCAGCCCCCCGAGCTGCAGCTAGCGGGTTACCAGCCCGCCAATATTCGGGCCGGCGATGCCCAGTTGGGCACCGATGGGCAAGTCATATACTGGGGCCGCGTACAGCCACAGCAGGCTCTGGGGTTTGCGTTTTTCCGCAACAGCTACCGCTGGCAAACGGCAGGGTATGCCCGGGAGTTCGCCCTGCTCTGGAATCAGCTGTTCGAGCGTCAACTGGCACTACACGGCACACACGACGAACTGTCGGTAAGCACCCAGCTCCCGCGCGTGCGGCAGCGACTCACGGTGTGCAGCAGTGTATTCAATGATTCCCCACCCGAACTACATCCGACGGACGCCGAAGAAAATGTAGCGCCCGTGCGTGGCATCGCTGCCGGCCACAGCGAGGTCGGCCGCTGCCACAGCTATTGGCCGCGGCATTCAGGCTGGCATCAGGTGGGCGAAACCGGATCCTCACTATACGTTTTCGCACAGGACGCGTGGGCCGAGTGGCAGACAGCACTTTTGCGGGAAGAAACCGCGCAGATGGCCAGTGCGCGCCTGGGCCCGCAAGCCCAGAGCCTATCCTCCATGCAAACGCTGCCGCTGCCGTGGATAGCCCTCGCACTGATGACATTACTGCTACTGACCTGGTGGCGAGAGCGCCGCAGCCTGCGCTGAAAACACCCTTTGTTTGCGCCATTCAGACAATGCTTTTTATCAGTCCGCCCTCCGCCTTGATGCTGGCGCCATTGATTGCCGCACTCAGCGGTGAAGCGATGAACGCGACCGCAGAGGCTATCTCCTCTGGCTGGATAAAACGCTGAAGCAGTGAATCCGGCTCTGTTTCAGCGAAAAACTCGCTGACGAACTGTTGCTCGGAAATGCCCTGCCCATCGGCACTCTCTTTTAGCCAGCGGCTTACACCCTCGGTAAGGGTCGGGCCCGGCAGTATTGAATTGACCGTCACATTGTTACCGCACCCTTTGGTGAGATTGGCGAGCCCCCGGCCGATAACAATCTGGGCGCCTTTCGTCATGGAGTAATGCACCATGCTTTCCAGACCGCGCATGCCGGCCTCACTCGCAATATTAATGACTCGCCCGAAATCCTGATTCAGCATTCCCGGGAAAAAATGCCGTGACAAACGCACTGTACTGAGCACATTTACCTTAAAGAAACGCAACCACTCTTCATCATCTATGTCAGGAAATGGGGTGGGATTGAAAATCCCCATGTTATTCACCAAGACCTCCAGCTTCCCATGAGATTCGACCTCCTGACACACGCGCTGGCAGTCATCTGGCTTGGCGAGATCGCCTTCAATCGCGATCACATTTCCGATGGCACTTAATTCCTTTGCGACCGCGTCCGTCCCGGAACGCCCGTTTATGATGACGCGCGCGCCTTCGTGCAACAACGCTTCCGCAATCGATCGCCCTATACCCTTGGTCGAGCCACTTATAAATACGAGTTTTTCCTTTAACTGAAGGTCCATCGCTCTCTTCCAGGATCCTGTATGGGAAGCCGACAGAATAGTCTTTGCTTTCCCGGGACGCCTGGGATCCTCTTCATAGATTCACCACCTTGCACCTCTGCCCACACCACAGCCTCCAGCGACAGCTACACTCAAAAGCACATCGAGAAACGAAATTGAATTCTATTTGGGAGCTTCTGCGCGATGCTTACGTTTTCTGCACACAAGCGATTCAAAAACTGGCGTCAAACATTGTGTATCACCGCACTTTTGTCGCTTCTGCCTTTTTCTGCGCATTCAACGGAAGGGGGGATCGGGTATTACGTTCCAGGTACGGCCGCCACCCTGATTGATCGCGCGCCGGTTCAGACTGGCTGGGTCTTTGAGGCGATTTATTTGAATTACAGCGGCGATCTGAATGCCAATGTTGACCTTCCGATCGCAGGCCTGGTGACGGCCGGGATTGACGTGCAGCTCAACAGCGTAGTTCCCGGCGCCTTCTATACCTTTGAAAATACCGTGCTTGGCGCAAAATATTCTGTGGGCGCCTTTGCCTCCTGGGTGGACGTTGACGTTACCGGTAAAATTGAAAGCTCACTGGGCTCTCTTCGCCGGAGTGAGTCGGAATCCGGGCTCGGGGACACCACGGTTATCCCGCTGCTGATGGGATGGGTGGACGGCAACTGGCAATACAACGCCATGCTGCCGGTACATGCACCGACCGGCGACTACGATGTTGGGCGCCTTGCCAATCCCGGACTCAACTACTGGGCCGTGGACCCGACATTTGGGGTTGCCTACAGCAATATGGAATCCGGTTTTAATGCCACCCTGTTTACCGGGCTCACTATCAACCAAGAAAACTCAGATACAGACTATCGCAGCGGACGTCTGCTGCACTTCGACGGCAGCCTGCAGCAAATGGTCAAGGCTGGAGATGGGTTCGTCACCATGGGGGTCGAGGCCTTCTGGAACAACCAGATCAGTGACGATAAAAATCAGGGAGGCCTCGTCGGGCCATTCAGGCAAAAAACGGCGGGCATCGGCCCAGTCATCGGTTACATGCTGCCGAAAGGGAAAGACAATATTGTGTTCGAATTCCGCTGGCTGCCACAACTGGATTCGACCAATACCACTGAGGGCGATTACTTCTGGTTGAAATTTGTTTACCAGTTGGGTACCGGGAAAAAGTAGTCCGCCCCTACTCTTCGCTTGCACGCAAAGGCTACCTGAAGGTAGCCTTTTTATTTGTGTCTTGATTATAAGAATATCGGAGTATCAGAACAGTGAAGGATGTTTGTGTTGCGGCTGTACAGATGGTCAGTGGCGACAGCGTTTCCGAGAACCTTGCTCGGGCACACACGCTGTTAGAGCAGGCAGCCGATGGCGGTGCACAAATCGCACTATTACCGGAATACTTCGCGCATATTTCCGACCGCGGCAGTTTTTCGGTGGCTGAGCCTTTTCCTTTGCACGAAGATGTAAACTCCGGCTTACATCCTATTCAGTCCGCGCTGCAAAGCTGGGCGACCGAACTTGGCTTATGGATAATTGCCGGTGCCGCGCCGCTATTGCAACGACCGGATGGCACCACCACCGCCGACAAACGCAGCCGCTCAGCCTGCCTTGTGTATGACGATAAGGGCGCACTGCGCGCGCGCTACGACAAGATGCACCTCTTCGATGTGGAGGTAGAGGATGCTGCGGGAAGTTATCGCGAGTCTTCTACTATCGAGCCCGGTGACCAAACACAGGTGGCAACTACGCCCTGGGCAAAGATCGGACTCAGCATCTGCTTCGACCTGCGCTTTCCCGAGCTCTTCCGTCAACTCGCGTTGAGTGGTGCGGAAGTGCTCGTGGTGCCCGCGGCATTCACCTACACCACTGGCCGGGCGCACTGGGAAACGCTATTGCGCGCCCGGGCCATAGAAAATGGTTGCTATGTAATTGCCGCCGCTCAGGGCGGCCAGCACACACCCAAACGACGCACCTGGGGGCATTCAATGATTGTCGATCCCTGGGGGGAAATTCTTGCCGAGGCCGGCGAGGGTGAAGCGGTGATTACGGCGACGCTCAGCGCGGATAAACTGGAAAAAATCAGGAAAAGCATGCCACTGCTGTCGATGCGGCGACTAAGATAGACACAAAAGAAAAGGCCACCAATTGGTGGCCTTTTTCTTGTTCAGGCAGGCATCAAGCCTGCTCCACTGTCTGCTCGATGCGCCCGAATATCGACTGGCCTTTCTCATCCAGCATCTCGATCGCAATCTTGTCGCCAAACTGCATAAAAGAAGTGCTCGGCTTGCCTTCCTGAATCGTTTCGATCATACGGATCTCGGCAATACAGCTGTAGCCCACCCCGCCTTCTTTCACAGGCTTTCCTGGGCCGCCATCAAGCTTGTTCGACACGGTGCCGGAACCAATGATGGTCCCGGCGCCTAATGGGCGGGTTTTGGCAGCGTGCGCAATCAGTTGGCCAAAATGAAAGGTCATGTCGATTCCCGCATTTGGCTCGCCGAACTTGTCCCCGTTCAGTGTGGACACCAGCGGCAGATGCAACTTGCCTTCTTTCCAGTTGTCGCCCAGCTGTTGTGGGGTAACACATACCGGAGAAAAGGCACTGGAGGGTTTGGACTGGTAAAAACCGAAACCCTTGCCCAGTTCATTGGGGATCAGGCCGCGCAGGGAAACGTCATTCACCAGCATCACCAGTTTGATGTGCTTGAGCGCCGCTTCCGCAGATACACCCATGGGCACGTCGTCAGTGATCACCGCAATCTCGGCTTCAAAGTCGATGCCGAAGCCCTCGCTCTGCGGCATTTTTACCGGTTCGCGCGGGGCCAGGAAAGTATCGGAGCCGCCCTGGTACATTAGCGGGTCGGTCCAGAAGCTTTCCGGCATTTCTGCGTTGCGCGCCTTGCGCACCAGCTCCACGTGGTTCACGTAGGCGCTGCCATCGGCCCAGTGGTAAGCGCGCGGCAGTGGTGAGTGGCACTTGGCCTGATCGAAGGCTTCGCCCTCGATCTCGCCACTGTTGAGTTTTGCCTGCAACGCTTCGAGCTGTGCGGATTTTTCCGCCCAGTCATCCAGTGCGTTTTGCAGGGTTGGTGCAATTTCAGCGGCGGGAGCCATGCGGGTCAGATCGTCGCTGACCACCACAAGCTGGCCATCGCGGCCGGATTTCAGGCTGGCTAACTTCACTGTGCCTTCCTCTTAAAAAAGTTATCTGGTTTTACGGATCGAGTGCCTTGAACTCTTCCTCACCGTGCATCCACGCTGCGTGGCGTGGCGCCTTCTTGGTGCGGGACCACTCTTCCAGCATATCTTCAGCCACTCGTTTGAGCTCTTTGTGCATTCCCGGTTTGGCGGTATTGGCGGCGAGTTCGATGCGGTGACCGTTCGGATCAAAGAAGTAGATGGATTTGAAGATCGTGTGGTCGGTGGGCCCGAGCACATCGATGCCAGCATCCTCGAGCTTCTGCTTCATTTGCAGCAGCTCGTCCATGCTCTCCACTTCCAGCGCGATGTGCTGAACCCACTGCGGGGTGTTTTCATCACGGCCCATATCCGGGGAATTGGGCAGCTCGAAAAACGCCAGCACATTGCCCTGCCCCGCATCCATGAAGATATGCATGTAGGGATCCGGTGCCCCCGTAGAGGGCACCCTGTCTTCGGCAATGGCGAGCTGAAAGTCCATGCCCAGCAGATCGCGGTAAAATTCCACGGTCTCTTTGGCGTCGCGGCAGCGGTAGGCCACGTGGTGGATTCTCTGTATAGCCATCTTGGGCCTCCGTTATGCCAAAAGTCAGGCGGCGTCTTCGCCCTTGGACTTGTCGCCGATCACACCACGCTTCAGCTGGTCGCGCTCGATGGATTCAAACAGCGCCTTGAAGTTACCTTCACCAAAGCCTTCGTCTTCCTTGCGCTGGATGAACTCGAAGAACACCGGGCCCAGCATATTCGCCGAGAAAATCTGCAGCAGCAGGCGCGGCTGGCCGCCCTCGGTGGTGCCGTCCAGCAGCAGGCCGCGCTTCTTCAGCTCGGCGGTCGGCTCACCATGGCCCGGCAGACGCTCTTCCAGCATCTCATAGTAAGTTTCCGGAGGCGGAGTCATGAACTCCATCCCCTGCGCCTTCAGACGATCCCAGCAGGCAATTAGGTCGTCACAGGCAAAGGCGATGTGCTGAATGCCTTCGCCGTTGTACTTCATCAGGAATTCTTCGATCTGGCCGCCGCCACCGGCTGCTTCCTCGTTCAGCGGGATGCGGATCTTGCCATCGGGCGCGGTCATCGCCTTGGATAGCAGGCCGGTGTATTCACCCTTGATGTCGAAGTAGCGAATCTCGCGGAAGTTGAACAGGTCTTCGTAGTAGCTGGCCCAGTAGTCCATGCGGCCGCGGTATACGTTGTGGGTCAGGTGATCCAGGGTGTGGAAACCGCAGCCTTCCGGATGCTTGTCGACACCTTCCAGCCAGTGGAAGTCGATATCGTAAATGCTCTCACCTTCCTTGTACCGGTCGATCAGGTACAGGGTGGCACCACCGATGCCCTTAATCGCAGGCAGACGCAATTCCATCGGGCCGGTTTCGACTTCTACCGGCTGCGCACCCTTCTTGAGCGCTTCGTTGTACGCAAAGGTGGCGTCTTTCACACGGAATGCCAGGCCACAGGCAGAGGGGCCGTGCTCGCGCGCATAGTAGTCGGCGTGACTACCTTTTTCGTAGTTGGTGATGAAATTGATGTCACCCTGACGCCACAGTTCCACGTCTTTGGTACGGTGACGCGCGACCTTGGTGAAGCCCATGGCCTCGAAAACGGTCTCCAGGATGCCCTTCTCCGGGGCAGTGAATTCAACGAACTCAAAGCCGTCCAGGCCCATGGGGTTCTCAAACAAATCGGCCATGTCATCCTCCTTAAACGGGATTTTTGTGGTGGCCTGCAACGCCGCTTGTGGCAGCGGAGGCCCCTTGGTTTCAGGTGCAACGAATTTAGTTACGCGTGTAACCAATGTCAAGGTCTGTGTATGACGGCCTCCCAGTAATAGAGCGGATACCGCTCGGAAACCGGGAAATAGGTGACTGGAATGCAGAGTTTAGTGCCCGGTTTTCGGGTCCGGGGCAGGATTCGGGCAGAGCGTTCGGCAGGTCCGGGCCCTCATCGGGCCCGGCAGACTTGCAGTTAAAGGACTAGCGGGGCTGTCAGGACAGATCAGGCTTCGGGCTCGGCAATTTTGCCGAGGTCCCCTACGCCGGCTTCCTTAAGAAGGGAATCCACCAGCGGCGCCATCGCACGATGTTTTAGCGCACTTCCGACGAGGGCTTCCGGCAAGCTCTGGCTCTTGGATTCACCTTCGGCATCCAGAATCCCACCGCTGGCGCGGCCGTCAAAGCCGGTGAGCCCATTCACCGAGATGATCTTCATACCCTCGATTTTTTCGAGCGGACGTACACTCTCGCGCACAATGCTGGGCAGGTTTTCATGCAAGCTCAGCACACGCTTGAGTGCGATCTGCGCTTCACTCAGGCTGTTCATGGCCTCGTTCATCAGGCGCTGGCCCTCCGCGTCCACCGCATACTTCTCACGGTCGGCTTCGACCTTGATGCGTACCGCTTCAGCTTCCGCTGTGGCCTGCAGGCGTAGCGCCTCAGCTTTGTCTTCGGCGGCCGCTTTTTCCGCTTCCGCGGCGACCTTGATCGAAGTAGCCTGACGCTCGGCTTCTTTTTCCGCCTCGATGATCTCGATGCGCTTGTCACGCTCCGCAACTTCCACATCCTGAGCGGTTCGCACCTGCTCTTCCGCTTTCACCGCCTCTGCGCGGGCGATATTTGCGTGCTGATCGGCGACCGACTGCTCCTTGGATTTTTCCGCAACCGCAATGGCGCGTTCCTGCTCGGCAATCTCGACAGACTTCTGCTTGGAAATACGCTGCTCCTCCAGCACGCGCTCACGCTCGATTTCCTGCTCCTGCAGACGCTTTTCCTTCTCAATTTCCAGCAGGCGCGTTGCCTGCTCGGCAGCGATCCGCGACTGGTCTACTTCACGCTGAGCCTCGATTTCTGCCTGGCGAGCCGCTCGCTCCTGAGCAGCGGTCTCTTTGGCCATATCCGCTTTCTGTGCCGCTTCACGGTTTTCCAGTTCGCGTTGCTGCTCAAGGTGGGCATAGCGCTTTTCTTTCTCAATTTCCAGACGTTGACGCTCGGCTTCCAGGTTCTTGGTTTCGATCTGGACACGAGTCTCCTGCTCGACGTCGTTCACCTCTTTACGGCGTGCCTCGATCGAGCGTGTCATACTCGCAAGACCTTCCGCATCGAACACGTTGTCCTGGTTGAAAAATTCTTTGCCGGTCTGGTCGAGGCCTGTCAGGGATACAGATTCCAGCTCCAGACCGTTTTTCAGCAGATCTTCAGAAACCACCTGCTGTACCTTCTGTACAAATTGGCTGCGCTGCTCGTGCAGTTCCGCCATCTCCATTTCTGCCGCCACCGAGCGCAATGCGTCGACAAACTTGCCCTCGATCATTTCCTTCAACGCTTCCGGGTCCAGGGTGCGCACGCCGAGGGTCTGTGCGGCATTGGCAATAGCGTCGGTGTCAGGCTTTACCCGCAGATAGAATTCCGCGAGCACGTCCACGCGCATACGATCTTTCGTAATAAGTGCCTGATGCTCCTTACGCGAAACCGCAAGGCGCAGGGTATTCATGTTGACCGGGATAATTTCATGCAGGACCGGAAGCACCAGCGCGCCGCCATTCATGATCACCTTCTGCCCACCCATCCCGGTACGCACGAAAGAGCGCTCTTTGGAAGCTCGGGTGTAGAGTCTGGCAAAAATGGTGCCGATCACTATCAGGCCGATCAGTACGGCACCGGCCATAATCGCTATGTTGGAAAGATTTTGAATCACTAAATTTTTCTCCAATTAATTGTTATTTAGCAGGTGCTGACTGGTAGGCTTTATGACACGAAAGTTAGAACCGCGCTCCTCTACCAACAAAACCTGTTGTCCCTGCGAAAATTCTTCATCATCATCCGGCTCAACCATTACATAGTGTGTCGTGCCGAATTCGTCGCGGAGCCGGGCTTCTGCCGGCGAACCCGCTGCCGCCTTACCAATGGTGATGACCGCTATGCGTCCCACAAATGTTTGTCGTCCGACCGCTTCGGTCTCGTCACCCACAGCAAATTTGCGTAGAAGGTTACCCACAAAGCGTACCTGGGGTAGCGCCAGGAACAGTACCGGAACCGCAAGTAGCCAACCGGGAAGTAAAAAGCCAGCCAGTGACTCTGCGGCCATCTGGATCAACAGGCCGGTGATGCCAAATGCGACCAGAAAAGCGACCAGTAGTATCAACGCAGGCACTTCACCGAATCGCAACCAGCCCAATAGCTTGGTAAGCACTCCGCCAGCTTCGGTGTCTGGTGCGTCCAGGTCGATATCCATATCCGGAAGCAGGTTATCCAGCATGTCCGAGATACCCACACCAATCAGCATCATTACACCTTCGAGTACTGCAATCATCAGCATCAACACCAGCGCACCGGTGAATAGCTGGTTGCCGTCTTGCAGGAAAAAAGCCATCAGGCCTCCGTCTGGGATTTAATTTTTGCCAGCCGCTCCTTGATACGATTCCCACGCGCAAGCTCTTCCAGCTCCGCCAGCTTGCTGGCGTCTGCCCCGGACTCGGAAGTAGGCACTCCCACCTGCTCCAGAATACGGTTAAATGCACCCGCGGCCTGATCCACTTTGGTGGCGGTATCGCGATTCGCACCCTGCTGTTCACCGGCGGGGCCATTACTCACGTGCTCACTGGCCTTGATGAAGTCACGCAGCTGCTCACGCATTTCACGCTTCTTGCCCTGAAGTGCGCTGATATAGGTATTCAGCTCAGTAATTTCCTGGTCGGTTTCCGCAATGGCTTTTTCGAGCACCGGGATCTGTGCTTCGATATCCATTTGCTTTGCAATCGCCGCTTCAGCGAGATCGTCACGGCCTTCCTGTACCGCAACTTCGATCTGCTCGGCAAGAGTAGCGTGACGGCTGTTTTCATCATTAAGCGTTTTACTATTCAGGTATTTTGCCGCCTCGGCTTTGCCGAGCTGATCGCGCACGTCAGCAATAGCATCATCAATTTCGCGAATAGCCTGCTCCATCACCAGCTGGGGCGTGGCATTCTCCACGGAGTCCACCACCGCATTTGCAGAAGCAGAGATAATGCGGGAAATACGTTTTATCAGTCCTTCTTTCATTGTTATTCTTTCCTCTTTTGAATGATCCTGGTTATCAGGTTTTAACGGTGTACAAGTTTCCGGACACGATGCTGCAGTTTTTCCGCCGCCTCAGGATCTAGTACACGAGGTTCATCCTGCAATGCCAGCAGCAGGATTTTCTCCATGAACGCCTCAATCGCCGGCAATGCCTTTTGCTCCAATGCGGGCGCCAGCGATTCTTCTTGCCCGCACACCTGAATAGCGGCAGCACCCTCGGCAACGATTTCCAAAAGTGCTTCCACAATCAGACTGCGGCGTTGTTGTTCAATATATTTGGCTTTGACCGGTAACATGGTTTCGCCCGCCGCAAGGTAGGCGCGACTAAAGCTCTCTACGCCCACGGACTCCCGCGCCATGGCAATTAGCTCGCGCACTTTCTCGCTTTGGGTAACAGCGCCATTGCGATCAATGGACATCAGGTAGGTGTAATCATCCGGTGACAGACGCGCTGAAATGGATTGTGTTTTATTGAGCATGGCATTCCCTGACTTGCGATGTATACAAAAGTACACACGAAGCAGTTGCTGGTCAATTACACGTGGTTACAGCGTCTTGAAATGGGCGTTTTTAGCTCAACTTGGCTAAACCTTCGCCCAGCTGAACATATTCCGGGCTTAACCTGCGTACTAGGAGCACGCCACGCCGTGAAATAGCCAGCGTAGGGATGTGAGGGGTTAGGTATTGTGTCGAAAGATATTTATTTGTGTAGGGAGGGAGCCGCGCTAAAGGGGCGTGACGATCCTGGCCACCATATCGCAAAGAGCTCAGCGGAAGGCAAGGCCCCAATCGACGGCAAGATACTTACCCGCTGGTGAATACGCGATTGCCAACAATCTTCGCCGGATTATCTTTCACCAATGCCCAGGCCGCCTTTTCGCCGACAAGCTTTTCGGCGGCCATACGCCCCTCCGCGAGGTTCGGTGGGCGCCGCTGAATATGGTGTGTATCTGTAGCCAGCACTGTCGCCAGGCCCCGCTTGAGAATTTGTTCAGCTCGCACCCGTGCAGGCTCGCCAAATTGCCCTACGAGCGCACCGGCTGTTACCTGAAACAGACAGCCAGCATTTACCAGAGGCGTTATTTCCTCAAAATCTCGAATAATGTCTTTATTACGCTCCGGGTGCGCTATCAGGGGCCGGATATTCTGCTGGGCAAGCCAGCTTAGCAGCTTGATCAGGCCGGCGGGGATGTGGCTGTGTGGCATTTCCAGTAATACGAGAAGGTCCCCTTCCCAGTACCCAAGAGCAGGCAATTCATTCGCCGATGCAAGGTATATAAGCTCATCAGAGACCCGCACCTCAGCGGCCAACGCAAACTGGATCCCGAGATTCTCGTCAACGGGCAGAGAAATAAGGAAATTGCGAAACGCTTTTACTATTGAGGCTGACGTATTCGGGTAACGCCCGGGGTGGATATGCGGCGTTGCCACCATATGGGTGATGCCATTTTCCGCCGCAGCACGGACGAGCGCCAGACTTTGCTCTAAAGACTGTGGTCCGTCATCGATCCCGGGCAGAATATGGCTGTGTAGATCAATCATGGGCGCATGTTACCGCATTAACGGCGCGCCTACCCGGGGGAATTACGCTGCTTTCATAGAGGTTTACTGGATGTACTCTGGATAGTACCCATAGTATTCCTCGGAGCCAGATCCACGACGCTTCAAAGACATGCCGTTTAAAATCACGCCTTCGGGCTTGATGCCCAGGTTCATCAGGCGGGAAACGCCCGCCCGGATAACGCCGATTTTCGTCTCTTCTGCTCGTACCACATACAGGAGCGAGCAAGCCAGCTTCGAAATTACGAGAACATCACTGACCGCCTGCACTGGCGGCGTGTCGATGATGATCCGATCGTACTTTCCTCGCAGCTCCTTCAATATATTTTGAAATTCTACGGATCCCAGCAGGCGCTGTGGATCTTCCGGGCGTATCCCTGCCGGTATCAGGTCAATTCCACTTTTTTTGTCAGGAACAATGCATTCATCAATGGAAAAGCGACCCGAAAGGAGGTCGGCAAGCCCCGGCCTACTCGCGGCTATTTCAAATCTACGTCCCAGAGACGGACGACGCATGTCAGCGTCGATCAACAATACCTTTTCCAGCTGCCCCAACGCGAAAGACAAATTTATGGATATGGTTGTCTTTCCCTCTGCCGGTGCTGAAGATGTAATGCAGATCACTTCCGCTTTATTATCAAGTCTCGATAAGACAACGCCTGTCCTGAGCGACCTAATCGCCTCAGCGAATTGAAGTTGTGAGCCATCAAAGTAGCTATACAGAGGCAGCGGCTCATCGCCTTCCGAGCGAACTTCTGGCACCATACCCATAAGTGGCAAGCCGAGTTTCCGGCTCACATCCTGAGGATCACGTATTCCACTCTTAAGAAGATCCAGTAAAACAATAATACCTACGCAAAGACCAGCACTAGCGACAAACGCAAACAAGACTAGCAAGCGCTTTTTAGACGCCAGTGGTCGCCGTGGCGTAATCGCGGGGTCCGCCAAACGAGCTGCTGCAGACTCAAATCCAGCTACCTCTCGGGTTTCCTTGAAGCGTGTCAGGAACGTGTTGTAAAGCTGACTATTAACCTCAACTTCTCGCTTCAGCTCATCGTAACGGATTTCTTTTTGTGCGACGGTCTGCAAGTCAGATTTTGCACCGCTAAGCTCGGCCTCAAGATCACGCACTTTATCCCGGGCCTGGCGATAATCGATTTCAATACTGGCGACAAGCTTTCTGATTTCACTGCGCAACTGTGCTCTCGCACTTTCAAGCTCGTCTTGGGCTGCCTGCATCGTTGGGTGCTTGGGTCCATATCTGCGCGCCAGCTCTGTGACACCAAGCTGGGCACTGGTTACTGCCTGGCGTACCGTCTGAATTAATGGGTGATTGAGCACTTCAGGCTGACTAAGTAGCGATTCTTCACTTACATCCTTACGTCGAACCTGGTTATACAACACCTGTACATCCTTGAATTCACGCCTCGCTTCAAGGAGCTGATTCATGGTCTCATTCAATTCTTGCGAAGCAAGCCCACGCACCCCCTGTAGATCCACCAGGTCTTCTTGCTGCTGGAACTGATTCAGAGCATGCTCAGAAGCTTCGAGCTTGTCACGCAGACCCTCAAGCCTCTCGCTGAGCCAGCTCGTGGCTTTTTCGGTTACATCAGTTCGGACACTCTGCTGTTCCGCAATATAGGCGTTCGCAACTGCGTTCGGTATGCCCGCTGCCAGTTGAGGAGAATAGCTCTCATAGGACAGCTTAATTAGCTGCGTATTACGAATCGGTGATACCTTAATATTATTAACAATAATATTGACGATACGTTCGCGCTTTCTTCGCAACTCGGTGACCGGATCTTTTTGAGGCTTCTCATCCTCAAGGCCGATCCAGCGTTTAAGCTTTGTTGTGAACGTTGGCGTAGGTGGACGGTTGAACTCAGGATGGTTTTCGAGATTGAGTGCGTCAACAACGCGCTCCGCGATACCACGGGACTGCAACATCTCGACTTGCGTCATCAGGAACTCTCGACGCTGGCCTCCCGCCTCATACACATCACGAATTGACACGAGATTAGCCTGGTTTCCTGCGAGCAATAATGTCGCTGTCGCTTGATATCTATCTGGAATATTTTGAACTGAAAAATAGGTCGCAGTAGTAGCGAGTAGCGCAAAGGCCGCTATGTACCACTTTTTTTCATAAACGGCAAAAAAAAGGGCGATAAGGTCAATATTACCCAGTGGCGAAGACTCCGCCTCGTCTGCGATATTTGTAGTTTGCTCCATACGAGTATTCAGAAAAATCCCTGCTCAATAGTTACCACGTCTCCGGGCTTAAGTTTGGTCGACATGTTGACCCGCTCTCTTTCCTCATCGGTCTTTCCCTCTCGGGTAAGGAATATTCGGCTTTCAGAACCTCGCTCAGTTAGCCCTTGGGCAAGCGCAGCCGCCTTACCGACTGTGAGGCCCGGCTGATAGCTATATCCACCGGGAACTTGCACTTCACCAAAAATAAACACCTGACGATATTGCGCTATCGACACCGTAACGCTTGGGTTAATCAGATAGTCGCCCTCAAGCCCCTTCACAATTAAACTCTCTAGTTCCGAGGGCGTAAGTCCGGTTACCTTGAGCTCGCCCAGGAAGGGATAGTTAATACTGCCTGATTCATCCAACATTGCATCTACGTTCAGGTCGCTCTCGCCATACACCCGGATAGAAATCCTGTCACCGGCATTCATGCGATACTCAGGCGTATCTGCTGCGACAGGATATGCACATATGTAACCTACAAGCGTGAAAGCAGCCGCTAGTAAGTAACTTTTCAGTTGATGCATAACCATACTCCCTGATTGAATTGGACCGCCCTAAAGCGGAGCTTCAATCCCCAAAATATAACGATTAGTTTCGATATCAATATCAGACAAGGTGGTACGATTTTCTACGTTAACCGCGCCAATACTTAGACCGAGCCACTCCATAGGCTGGTACCGAAGTGTAAAATTCGATCGCACCACGTCGTCGGATCGGTTTGTGCCAACAAATTCGCCACTCGTCTGGCTATAGGCCAATGAGCTGCTTAAACGTCCAGTCCATTGGTGCGTCCAAGAAACCACATTACTCTTAACATCCACGAAATCAGCTACGCCCACCGACTCTTGGATATTTTTACCCGTTGTAAATGAAAGGGTGCTGTAGCTTCTGGGGCTCCAGGTCACTAGTATGTCCCAGCGTGGCCCCGTGAAATTTTCCCGAACTCCAGGAGCAAACTCTCTGTCAAGCCGGCCAGCTCGGACCAGTAATTGTGTTTTCGGTAATCGATATTCCGCGGTTGCCATCAGAACTGTTTCGTCACTGTCTCGTGCGGGCACACCCGCAATATCACCATAGTCAAGCTTCGTGTCGCTAACCTGAACACCGGCAGTGAAGCGACTACTGACTGAATAGCTCGCGCTTATCGTTGAATAATCGGCAGAAAAATCCCGGGTGGAATCATCAAATTCGTTTTTCTGCTTTCCTTGGCGAAGTATCCCCTGGAATTTCCCACCCTGCCTTCCAAATACCAAGCTGACTTCCGCACTTGGCCGGCGTGTTCTTTCGGCCTCAAGCAACACCGGATCCAATCCACCGTCCTGACTTCCCAAGATCGACTGGGCAACATCTGAATAGCTGGCCGATGTGTGGACCTGAAGTAACGAAGCCGCACGCCACTGCCATTCAACATTTCCCGCATAGTCATTGAAATTTTGCCGCGTCCCGTTCCTATAGTTGCCACGAGTGATGGTCAAGCCCCCGAAGAAGCTAGTGGCGTCACCCTCTCTTTCAAGACTCATCGATGGCGAAACCCTGGTGAGCCAGTCATCCTGAGGACTCTCACGACTCAGGAATACATTGTCATCATACTGCAGCTCTACATTAACCGTGCTGGTCAGCTCCGCGTTTGCCGGAAGATCAATTGTCACGGCATGTGCGACTTGCCCTATAGTGACCAAGCTACTCACTAAAGTAGCCCGAGCCCAAAGCGGGCTCTTTCTTTTATCGCGAATTTCGCACATTGCGACACCGACTGCTGAATTCATATCTATCTACCGCGCTCATTAAGACTGGTCATTGAGGCTAGAATTGACGGCTAATAAGCGTTCTTATGATAAAAGCCTCGATAGATGGTTAGAAAGATGATTCTAAGATCGAGCAGGATCGACCAACGACGAATGTATTCCAAGTCGTACTCAACACGCCGGCTCATCTTGTCCAGCGTATCCGTCTCGCCTCTAAAGCCCTTTATTTGAGCGAGGCCGGTAATGCCGGGTTTTACTTTATGACGAAGCATGTAGCCATTGACACGACTGCGATATTCCTCATTGTGAGCAACAGCATGCGGCCTTGGCCCGACAATCGACATTGTTCCCTGAAGTACATTGAAAAACTGTGGCAATTCATCCAATGACGTACGACGCAACACCCTACCCACCGAAGTGATTCTTTGATCGCCTTCCTTGGCTTGCTCAACTTTATCGCCATCATCCATGGCAGTCATACTGCGGAACTTCCAAACATAGATAGTTTGCCCATCAAGCCCGTAGCGCCGCTGTTTAAAGATAACTGGTCCCGGCGAAGAGAATTTCACTGCCGCTGCCACAAGTAGCAGGACAGGCGATATTAAAGCCAGAATGATTGTTGCCAGGACCAAGTCCTCGAGGCGTTTCAGCCAGCCATCAAAACCCTGGATTGGCGTATCGAATACACTAAGAAGACTGCTACTTCCAACCTGATGCCAGCGCGCATGCAGCATTTTTGCCACAAAGAAATTCGGAAGAATGTGTACTGTCGCTGTAGTATCAGAGAACTTATCCAAAGTTTCGCTAATGACATCTTCAGCGCGCATTGGCAATGCGATAAAGACCACATCAAGTTTGCCTGAGCGGCCTTTTTCAACGGCGTCATCGACCGAACCAAGGATCGGAAACCTGGACGTATCACCGATACAAGAGATACGGTCCTTAAATTCAGGGACTTCGTAGAACCCATCTACGTGAATACCCAACTGAGGGTTTGCTGCGAGGTCCTTGGCGAGCTTATAACCGGAGTCTGTGCAGCCGATAATGACCGCTCGTCGCGTATTGCGACCATGCAGGCGAATGGAGAAAAGGAACTGGCGAAGACAAAAGCGCCAAAATGCCAGGCCAAAAAAGGTAAATACCAACCAGGCGGCCGCAGCTGGTCGCATATAGTCTGCCGCAAACGCATTGAACGAAAAGGCAAGTAATATAAGAAAAATACATACGGCGACCCAGGCCACCGCCACAGTGCCAAGAATTCGCTTGAAGGTCTCACCGCGCCACGACCGATAAAGCTCAACAGATTCAGCAATAAATGCAAAACTGATTGCGGCCAGCAGGCCGGCAATAATCCAGTCTTTTCCCGGTGTTACTTCAAAGTGTGCGAGACTGGCGTAAAGAACGCCCTGAATAAGTAAAACGTCGAACAACCGATAAAGTGCGGTTATTCCGCCCCGACGACTGCGGATCCATCCTTGTTCCACAATTACCCCTCCATTAGGTAATGGCTTAACTAGCCCGAAACTATTCCCTGTAGTACTCCACAACGGTAATGACACCGATGCCGCTGGGCCGAAGCTCAAAAACTTCACCGAACTCTTGTTACACCCCTACAACCACGACGTCGGCTATGACAATGCATATACCGGGCCGATTTTCCTTAAAATCGAGGGAACTTCTGCAACAGGAATGAACGCACGGCTAGCTCATACCAGCGGCAATGATTATCCGCCCAAAATGTGATGTAACTCAACTATTTATGGCGCGGACCTCTACCAGAGCACTAAAAGAGTGAATTATGGCGGAAATTTCAACCTGCACGCCGTGTGAATTTTCCGCAGAGGGATAAGCATGCCAATCTCATGCCAAAGCTTCTTCATAGCACGAAATCTTTATGTGCACTGCGCACAGTTTTCTAAATCGGCGGCCTTAATGTATTTTTTTTGTGCGCCAGTTCGCGGTATTTTCCTGTTGACATTATTTTCAGCGCTGCCATATTAGTGCCTGTTCGCCGCAGTCTTTGCGGCAAGGGAACCAATTTTTCTATTTCGGGGGACATGGAATGTCTAAAGTCAGCAGAGTTGACCATATTGCCTATGCGGTTGCGGAAGGAATGATCGAAAAGTGGGCTTGGTACCATATTGAAGTTGAGGGTGGCAAACTCACCAAACGCGTCGACGACGTACGCCCGGATGACCCGGATAGCAGTATGAAGCTCTGGTGCATCGACTTCGAGTCCTTTGGAGTTGTGCTGGTTGAAGGCATAGATCGCAACAAGAAAAGCCAGGTCACCGCTTTCTCCGATCGTCACGGTGACCACAGTGTTCAGCACATCGCTTTTGACACAGAAAACCTTGAGCAGTTCGTATCCCACGCAATCTCAAATGGCGTTAACTTACGCGGCAAGCAACTCGTAAGTAATGACGGTTTTGGTGATCTCAAGCAGCTGTTCGGCAAGGGATACGCAAAACAGAACGCTGCGGAAATGTCATTTCCCGAATATGTCGAGCGCCCAAAGCAAGGCGCCAGCATGAGCACCAGTGTCCCGCAGAACACCGGCAAGAATTTTTATCAGCGTATCGAACATGCGCGCAATACCGGTGATACATCAACGCTTCTCGATTTCTCACGGATGCCCACTGATTGGGAACCGGAGGTGGCGTCAGAAAATGCGGCCAACCGCGCACCCCACCCTAGCAACCAAGGTGAAACCATTCCGGCGTAGCCGTTTTGTTTCTTCACGATGCCAAGCAACAAAAATCTCTCGGTTTCCGCATGACGCCAAATGGCGCGCTGCGGGCTTGGTCACGGCGAATTTCGCTTGAATCCAACCTAGCGTGTTTCAGTAATGCCTATCGACAAGCTCAACGCGGCAACTAAACCTTTGGATAGTGCGGATCGATTGATTGACTCCGCCGCCAGGGTCGCGACCGATAAATTTGGTACAAAAAACAGAGCAATCCCTGTAATCAGGCAGATAGAGCTCAACGCAGAAAACAATCCGGATGATGTAGCGCTTGTTTTCCGGGGACAGCGCACATCATACGAAGCGGTAATCAGCTCCGCGAGGCGGATCGCAAGTGGCTTAAAGCAACTCGGTGTGGAGCCCCATAATCGTGTCGCTGTGCTGATGCACCCTTGTCCAGATCTGATTTTTTGCTTGCTTGGCATCCACATGCTTGGAGCCACCTATGTTCCGATAGATCCAGGGTTTCCGCGAGCGAGAATTGAAATGATTCTAGAGGATATCGAGCCCGCCGCGGTAATATGTAGTCACGCAGATTTATCTGGGTTAAACGATAAGCTTTCATTGGAGCATTCAGGGAAGATTTACTCATGCAAGGCCCTCGATGAGATTGGAGAAAGATCGCTGGAGGGCTTCAAAGCGCACCCAATTACGCTAGATGATGAATCGCATATTTTCTTTACTTCGGGAACTACTGGACGACCCAAGGGCGCCATTTCTTCCCAAGAAAACCTCGCCCATGGTATGTCCTCCTCCGCGCATTGCTTCGAGCTTGAAAGCGGGCATGGAATTCTGGCTGTAGCAGGATCCTCCTTCAGTATCAGTACATTTGAGCTTTTATCATTGCTTACGCGTGGTGGATACACTTCTATCGCCGAGCGGGCGGATGTTCTCAGCGTCGATAAATTGTATGAAAGGGCCAAGCAAGTATCAGTTTTACACCTGGTTCCTACATTACTTGCCAGGTTAATCGAGTATGCAGAACAAGCGCCTGAACGAGTTCACGCACTCACTTCACTCGAGCGCATACTAACGGGCGGGGACAATGTGCCGCCTGACCTTCTTCGAAAAATTCGCCAAATACTACCTTCTGCCAAGCTATACGTTAATTACGGGGCAAGCGAAACCAATTGTATGGTGACATACTGGCCCGTATTGGATCCCTCACCAAAATCGACGAGAATCGGCGCACCGCAGAGAAATGTAAAACTATTGGTGCTCGATGATACGCGCGAGCCGGTATCGCCCGGTCAAATTGGGGAATTATTTGTGGCAAGCCCAGGAGTTATTCCTGGATATATTCACCGAGAAGACCTCAATAGTGAAAAGTTTACTACCATAGACGGCTCAAGATATTTCGCCACAGGCGACATGGTCCGGACGGACGAGAACGGGCTCTATGAAATGCTTGGGCGTGAAGACTTCCAAATACAGCTGAATGGCAACCGCGTTGAGCTACTAGAAGTAGAAAGCACGCTAAAGCAAGCGCCGGGGATAAAAGACTGTGTTATCGCAGCCATTGAAACACCGCCGGAAGGCAGCGCATCAATCTTAGCCGCTTACATCGTAGCGGATGATTCTGCCCCTGCAAACGTCAACGATATAAAATCGTTCATGAATGATTATCTTCCAGGTTACATGGTGCCCACTCTCTACCTGTCAGTGGAAAGTATACCGACCAACCATAATGGAAAGGTCGACAGAGTAAATCTTCCGAAGCCAGCCGACTGCAAAATTATTGAGTCTAACCAGGAACAGCCACTATCCGGGCCAGTCGAACAATGTGTAGCTACAATTTGGCGCGACGTTCTGTTGGCGCCGGCTATACATGCAAATAGTGATTTTTTTGAGCTCGGTGGAGACTCTATTAAAGCTGTTCAGGCAATTTCAAAGATATCTACAGAGCTCGATTACCGATTTTCGATTGCGGACATCATTTCGAACACCACAGTCAGAAAATTATCAAGATATATATCAGATTCTATAGGAGAGGGCGACACCTCCAAAAATATCGTAGAAGCCGCTGATAATGGTTACCTATTGCTGAAGAAGGGAAGCCCTGATTTATCGCCGATTCTTTTATTGAATGGGGTGGTTGAATATCGGGAACTTGCTAAAAACCTGCGTACAGATCGAGCAATTTATGCCGTATATTTGCCTGAAGAAGTTGATCTAATCGTCAACGGTGCGCGCTCTGAAGCGACTGCAAGAACTGACTCGATTACGAGCATCACCCAGCTCTACCTCTCCATCATCAAGGCCCTGCAACCAACCGGACCATATTTCTTATTAGGAAAATCATTCGGCGGGATCATTGCAATTGAAGTTGGTCGAGAGCTTGAAAAAGACGGGCACGATGTGTTATTTACCGGGCTACTCGATACGATAGTCCCTGAGGCATTTACTGCGCATAAAAAGCTTTCGTTCCGAATAGCCGAACACATGAGGAAAACGCTACAACAAGGTCCCGGCTATCTTGTATCGCGACTATCGAGGCGATATTTTAGTGGCAATTCAGCCCCGAGTAGCAGTGCCGGGGCAGCCACTATTCATACCGAACCATCGGATAATATTCGAGTACGACATCAGGTGCGGAAAAACGCAATATTCACGACTCGTTTATCGCCTGTTGACAGACCTCTTTTCTTGATTAAAGCGCGTGACCGGGAATATCTGTATGGGGAGCGCCCATCACAGGACCTTGGCTGGAGTAAGTATTGCGAAAAATTGACGGTCTTTGAAGTACCCGGAGATCATCACTCTATTTTGATGTCAGAGCATGTTGCCAACGTAGCGCGCAAACTTGAGCCGCTCCTCCAGTAGCCCCATATAAGCGTCGTTATGAATACATTCGCCCAATAATTATGGCCATGACCCAGCGTGCTATTTAATTCAATACCATTTATTCTGGTTTTTCTGCCGGCAGTGCTCATCGGCTACTACGTGCTACGTTATTTCAGCCTATTTAGAGTGTCTCTAGGCTGGTTAGCGGTCGCCTCTTTATTTTTCTATGCCTGGTGGAACCCGAAATATTTACTCCTTCTTCTGACGTCTATTGTTTTAAATTTTTACCTTGGTAAGAGCATAGCCAATTCGCGGTATAAACGGCCTTTGTTGATTATTGGGATTTCGGGGAACCTAGCCGCTATCGCGGTATATAAATACCTGGGTTTCTTCGCCTCAACTGTCGCACAATTGACGGGGGCTGAAATTGCGGTACCTGAACTGCTGTTACCTCTTGCAATTTCTTTTTTTACCTTTCAGCAAATTGCGTATCTGGTAGATACATACCGCACAGGGTATGCGGAAGAAATGTTCGATAGATACCTCCTGTTTGTATCTTTCTTTCCACAGCTAATAGCAGGCCCAATTGTCCACCACAAGGAAGTCGCCCATCAGTTCTCACTACTTTCAGTTCGTGCAGGCAGGATAGACCAAGTAAGCACAGGCCTGTTTTTATTTTCTATCGGCCTCGCGAAAAAGGTACTAATCGCTGACAACCTGGCGCCCTTTGCAAATCCTGTGTTTTCAGCCGTCGACTCAGGGGCTACCCCTACTTTTCTAGAAGCGTGGGGCGGACTGTCGGCATATACTTTTCAGCTTTATTTCGATTTTAGCGGCTATGCGGATATGGCTGTAGGCCTTGCCAAGCTGTTTGGCATAGATTTACCTATCAACTTCAATTCACCATATAAATCGCGGAGCATTATAGAATTTTGGCGTCGCTGGCATATGACGCTATCACATTTCCTGCGAGACTACCTGTATATTCCACTTGGTGGAAGCCGGAGGGGATCAAGGTCGCTCAATCTTCTTGCCACGATGTTGCTGGGTGGCTTATGGCATGGTGCAGGTTGGAATTTTATAATATGGGGCGGGCTACATGGTGCATTTCTGATTGTGAACCATCAGTGGCTGCTGCTAAAGACATTAATCCGCTCCAACCTCCGGGTTGCATATGGCGGATCGTTCACTGAAAACAGCGCAGGCTCTCCAGCAGAAAAGAGCTCCCAACCTACTCATGAGAGCGTCAATCGCGTTGCTCGCGCCAGAACCTGGTATCCGAGCTATTTGGGAACTCTATTCTCTGCGACGCCGGGCGTAATCGCTACTTTTCTTGCAGTTTCGGTTGCCTGGGCTTTTTTCCGTGCGGAAACCATTGACGGGGCAATATCTATGCTCCGTGGAATTTTTGGTCTACAAGGCCTCGTTATTCCCGAGAAAATATACCAAATAGCGCCGGGCTTCTTTTCAAGCTTTGCAAATGCGTCGCCTGGACTCGCATTAGGGTCGTTCCCACATATTAAGGGCTTTGCGGTGATTTTCATCGCTATGCTTCTAGCTTTTTTTGCGCCCAACTCCAACGAGCTCGCGCAATGGATCCGTGGTCGACCCGGTGAACCATACCAGTCTCAGACACGTATCCTACTTGGCTTAATTGCAATGACCATTACTGGAATCTTATTTGTAGTTTCTCTCAAGATAATATCAACGGTGCCTGACAGCGAATTCCTCTACTTTAATTTTTAGTCATTATGCGTCAAATCGCGGCTTTTTCAGTTGGTACTTTCATTGGCATAGCCATGCTGATCACTCTTGTCCATTTTCAGGAGGGAATCCCCACATCCAGTTCGAAATGGGCTCACGACCTGTACCGGGTGAAGGAGTCGCATGCGGCGAAGTCTCATTCTCAGAAACTGCTGATCGTAGCAGGATCAAACAGCCTTTTTGGCCTTGATGCAGCACAGATTGAAAGAAAATATCAATTACCGACCACAAATTTTGGTGTGCACGCAGGACTGGGATTACGTTATATCCTAGACCGCAGTAAACGTTCTCTTAGGCCGGGAGATATTGTCTACCTTCCACTGGAGTACGCTCTTTATCAACAAGAGCCAGCGCCATCAACTCAACTAATGGATTTTATACTTGCTCGAGATCCGGCTTATCTTCACTCTCTGCCATTATTAGAACAGTTTCTCGGATATACCAACGTCTCTTTCGAACGCATTATCGAGGGATTACGAGGTGGAAATGATAACTACATGGGCAGCTCGTCAAGCACTTACAACGTCGCAAACGTAGATTCCTCTGGAAACCAACTGAATAATTCTTCCGAACGTGCGGCCGACTATAAGGATAAATTAGACAAACTGCAGGCAAAAGATATTGGCAACGGAGATATCTCAGGTTACTCAAAGAAGGTACTCGGAGAATTCTTTATTTGGGCAAAGGAAAACGATGTTTGCGTAATCGGTGCGCCACCCAATCTATTAAAGTTTGACGAATATGATGCTGACAGGTTCGTTAACTTTGTTACGAAAATTCGGAACTTTTATCTTGAAAACGATACTTCTTTTATCGGAAATCCAACGGACTACCTTCTTCCAAAGAAAATGTTTTTTGACACAGAATATCACCTGAATGAAATAGGCGTTGCAACCCGGACACGCCTCACACTCAATGATCTCGGTGACCAATTAACCGCTCATTGCGTAAATCAGCCCAGATAATCTGGCGTCAATCGGCACTAATTTGCGAAAGTTTTGCGAGTGCCGAATACCAAAGCCACTTTACCAATCATACGATTGAGTGCGCCCACTCCAAGATTAATATCCGGATCAACAATAACCGGTTTGCGACTTAAAAAGCGCATAATGATTCGCGAAATTGCGTGCATGCTACGCCTTACTCGTATGGAGGGCCTCTTCCCCAGAGGAAGATCGCCTAGCAACACATCCGGATATAGATCGAGTGCTTCACTCATCGATTCAGGATAGGTATCACCGATCGCGGTATATCTGTACCCTTTTTTCGCACAATCGATGATATGTGATTCATTTGCTACACCAAAATTTTCACCAAGAGGGAACACCTTTACTTCTTTTTCTGGCTTTATCGGATCCGGATACTCAAGCTGCTCCAAGGCCTCACAACAAATAAGTGAGGCGGCTCTAGCAACGTCCACATCAAGATTAGACCGCCAGCCGTAGACGTTCTGGGCAGTTATTTTCTTGTCGATGTCACTTTTCCAGGTCTCCGAAGCAACTCGAACGAGGTTTGCGCCTTCCCTGTCAAGCATTGATGGCTCAAATTCCTCGCCGATAAAATCGCATATGGAAGCGATTTGTTCCTCTGTATTTGTTACCAGGTCTTCGTAACGAATAGTGATGCTATCTGGATCTTTACGAAAGAACGGCTCACTTTTAGCATATACGGATGCCCATCGATAGAATTCTCCCACAAGCGACGCAGAAAGGCCTATATTTTTTATTACAGATGGAATCGAGTCTCGTGGATCCCTAATGATTCGAATGATTTTTGCATCGGGAAAAACTCTACGAATCTCATCCACATAAAATAAGTGTCGAGGTGTTTTTTCCGCCCAGCGCGCCTTGCCCTGTGTATCCGCAAAAGCTGCCGGTATCGAGGAATATATCACTTTCGCTGATGCGGCTTGATTTGACAAATGCTCGCTCAACTGAACTCTTGTCAGGCCAAAATGTGCTGCAATACTTTTTCCGTCGGGATATTTGATTTCTTCCATTCGCTCGGTGGCTTTTTCACACCAATTTTCGCCGGTGACAATTTGCTCGACGTCACGCAGGGGAAGCGCCCTAAAGAGATCCGTCTCCGGGCCACAAGCAATATTACTGTGGCTACCAATAATAGCAGACAGGAGAGATGTTCCTGAACGGGGCGGTCCTACTATGAAGATAGGTGCTTTTTCACATGACGAATGATTAGGCATATTTACTGCTGCTCCATATCTAGTTGGTGAAAAATTCAATGGCCCACAGGAAAAAATATCCGGCAGCAACGCCAGGTATTATAAATAATGTATAGGCAACTTCTTTGTAAACATTCATCAAACCGGCTCGGGTTTTAAGATACAACTGCAGTGGAACCACAAGCATTGGATATATCCCCAGAAAAACTACAGCCCCAAAGAAGTCGTACTCATATAGCGCCATAGGCAATCCGATTGCCAGTAGTACAGCCCGCGTCAGAGCAATAGGCATCATCTGTTTCGGTTTTCCTTCGGCCTGGTAGTACAATCCGAGACCACGATACCTGTCGGCCAAAAGCCCTATCGATAAGAAGGAAAGAAAGGTGCCGGCTTCACGGTATCTGTCGTCGTAAAGCGTCCAGATGACCTGTTCGCCAGCGACAATCAGAAAACCGCTCAGACTGCAGATAAGAAGATCGAGCGGCAGGCGGAACCGATAATATATCGTGACGCAGTCGCTGCTCTCGCGTAGAGCCTGGCTCATCGCTGGATACATCACTTTTTGCATGAGGCTGTTGATGGCACCCCTGAGTGAAGAAACGATAAATACTGCTATCGAATAGATCCCCATCTCGTACGCGCTAATATCAAAACCAAGGATTAACCTGTCTCCATTGAGCACCCAGTAGCTAAGTAATGAGGTTGCAAAGATCCACTTTCCAAAATGAAATATTTCTTTTGCGAATTCCAGGTCGAAGCGAAACCGGTTTTGGTGCCCCGGAAGAAGCATATACTCGATACAGATTCGGTAAATGGCAGATGTTATTGTACCCGCCACCAATGCCCAGACATTAGGCCAATTACTGGCCAAGATGACCATTACAACGATCGAAATAATCTGTCCGGACAGGTCTATGGCTGTAATTTTTGCCATATCGAGCTGCCTGTTCGCGACAGCAGATTTTGTAGTACGGAAGCCACTGATAATAAGGCTGCTGGCGAGAATCAATAGAACTAGAGGGAGATCAGGGTTTGCGTATACACTCTCCGGGCTGAAGCTTGGTCCAGCGAACCAAACCGCGGCGGAAATCCCGGCAATAATAGCAGCCAGCGAAATTCCACGAAAAATCTGCATTACCCATGCCGTGTCCAGATATGTCGTATCCGTGCCCTTTTTACTTTGAATGATGTTTTTTTGGATCCCCATGTCGCTTAGCATTTGGACGCCAGCAACAACGACATTCGCGATCGCCATAATCCCAAACATTTCCGGGGCCAGTAATCTGGTTAGGATCAGGTTACTTAACAGCCTGAGAAACTGCGCGCTGACGTAGCCACCAAAGACCCAGCCAGAGGCCTTACGAATCGACTTGGTATTGAAAGAGCCCTGGTCTTTTAACGAAACATCTGTGGTGATACTCATATTAAGACACGGGACTCACTAGCTGGTTGTTTTTTGATATCTTTATCAAAGCATTCTCAAACTTTCTATACGAGCTTTCCCAGCTGCTATTTTCAACGGAACGCATTGCCGCTGCAGACATCTCGGACCAGCTGCTGTCTGAAAGCGCCAATATACTGCGAAGCCCGTTTGCCTGAGATTCAGCATCGTCAATATCACTCAAGTATCCATTTACTCCGTCGGTAATGTATGACGGCGCACACCCCGCTTTTGTTGCAACGACAGGGCAGCCACAAGCCAGTGCTTCCAGGATCGGTAAACCAAACCCTTCGCTTCGGCTACTAAAAATATATGCGCGTGATGTGCTGTATATTCGTCGAAGTTCACTTTTACTTGGTGCCAGCACAAACTCTGCGCCTTGTGGCAAATCAATGTCAGGCGCAACAGGCTTTGCGCCAAATAGAATGAGCTTGGCATCTTCATTATCTTTCCGCAGCTTCCTAAATGCCGAAAAGGTAATATCCATACCTTTAAACTCTGACCTTGAATACATCGCGCACACGGTTACTCTATTTTCAGGTTCAGGTTTGGGTTCCCGGAAAAACTGATTTTTATCTACGGCATTGGGCACCAGGATCGTGTCGCTGTCACCGTACTTCTTCTCCATTACGTCTGCGATCCACTCAGCGATCACTATTTTCGGAAAATCAGCGCGGTATGTGTTGATTACACGTTCAAGCGGTTGCTCCTGATGAGCTTCATAGTGCTGAACGAAATACGCTTTTTTCCCTTTCGATGGCGGAAAACCAGAAATCCATTCCGCAGTCTTCCACCAGGTGGCCACCAATACATCGGCGTCAGGATAAAAACGGGAATCATTGATCCGGTCGGGGGAGACGAATTGAACCTCAACGCCCTTAAGCTCGCTGAAGTGCGAATTCTTTAAACGCTTTTCGGTGGTTATCCCACCCCGCAACAAGCGTTTGAACGATGTGACTACGCCGCCATACTTGAAACCGGGGCAGACTATGGTGACGTGGTGCCCGGCATTGACCAGCATCTGGGCATAAATAGCGACGACGCGGCAGCCACCACTCAAAGAGGGCGCCGGAAACGCAAAGGTAATATTCATCCGTGAATTCACTGTTTCATTTAGAAATAAATTCTATAGACACGCGGGCGGCGTGTAAATCATGTTTACTTTTTGAGGCAAAGTCGTGCCTCCTGTACCGATATAGTACCTTTTCTTTTTGCCACTATCGCTTCCTAGCGTGCGCCCGTCGGTTTTTTATGAAAAATTTTTGGTTTAGTATTGCCCAGCCTTCTAGCTTCCCCTGACGACCAACGCGGGAAGGATGAATTTTCTGCCAAAACCTAATTTTTGCAATTTAATTGCCAATATTACGGCCGCAACTAGAATGGTGCCGTTTGCGGCGGTCACGCTTAACCTTTTCTTTTAATTATTCACGGTTTTACCATGAAACGGGTTCTCTCTCTTATTTTAGTCAGTCTAGTATTCACGGGATGCGGCGGTAGCAGCGGAAGTGGCGGGAGTAGCAGCCAACCCCCAGGCGGCGAAAATAGTGCACCCGTCGCGAACGCGGGCAGTGACTCCAGCACCACATTGGGGCAAGAGGTCACTTTAAGCGGGGCAGCCAGCTCCGATGCTGATGGGGACAGCCTCAGCTACAGCTGGGAAATTGCGGCCGCACCCAGTGATTCAAACCCATATTTTTCGGCTAGCACTCAGGTGGAAACTGCGTTTTCTGCGGACGTTGCTGGCACCTATGAAATCGAACTTTCCGTTTCAGATGGCACTGCCAGTGCGGTGGATACCGTTATTGTGACGGTTACCGGTGAAGCAGGCCTATCGGCCAATGCAGGAAGCGGATATTCGACCCCTGAAGGACAAAATATCGCGCTTGACGGTAGTGGAAGCGTAGCCCCAAGTGGCGACACATTAAGTTTTAGCTGGACAATCATTTCTACCCCTCCCACCTCGACTGCAACACTTCAAAATCCCGGCTCTGTGTCCCCCGTGCTCCTAGAGCCTTCCGTGGGCAACTATGAAATTCAGCTCGAAGTACGCAATGAAAGCGGCGAGTCGTCGATAGATACCACATCCGTGTTGGTACATGATTACCTCCCGATCATTGATCCACCTGAACACTACACCGCGATCACCCCCGCACCCGATACTAAAATCGTCTATGTGAGCGAGTCCCTGGGCGATGATGCCAATGACGGCATGTCCTCAAACAGTCCCGTAAAGAGTATAGAGAGAGGAAAAAGCCTGTTGAGAGACGGCTTTCCCGACTGGCTGGCGCTTAAAGCTGGTGATGTATGGGAAACGGGCCTTGGTGGCTGGAGCAAATCGGGCCAAAGCGAGTCTGCTCCGATGGTAATCACCAGTTACGGGCAGGGTACAGATAGGCCGGTGCTGAAAACCCTAGATCGGGACGCCCTCAGGTTTCAAGGTGGGGGCGGTAGCCCGGAATACGTCGACTACCTCGCAATTTATGGTATTCATTTTTATGCGGCATCCCGGGATCCCAATGCTCCTGAATTCGACCCTGAGATATCTTCCAACAGGGGCATAGTTTGGCTGCGTGGAACCCGAGGTCTTCTGATTGAAGACAATAGGTTCGATTTTTATAAAGATGCCATTACTCTTCAAGAGGTTGACGGCTTTGATATACGTAACGTGCTTATCAAAAACAATGTCATACTCGATTCGTACCATTTAGCCGGTGGATCCCACGCACAAGGTATATATCTCTCAGAGACCGATACCGTGCGAATCGAACGTAATGTGTTTGATCATATAGGCTGGAATGAGACGGTCGCTGGAGCTGATAGGACTAAATTCAACCATAGTATTTATGTCCAATCCGACAACAGGGATATCGAGATCGTAGATAACATAATGGCTCGCAGCTCCAGTCATGGCGTCCAGCTGCGGTCGGGCGGCCTTATGGAGGGCAATGTTGCGATAAGGAATGCCATTGGCTTGATGCTGGGCGGCAATTCTGGACAAGGCGATCCGGGAATAATTAGAAACAATGTGGTCCTCCAGGGTCGTGATATTTCTAGCGAAGACCTGCTTGGCTGGGGAATCGACCTGACAAGCGGAATTGTTTCCGCCACGGTTGAAAACAACATCGTTGCACACGAAGCGTCTGAAGCGTCGAATCCAATGGCGATCAGAGAAAGCAGTCTATCCACTCAATCGAATAACGCTATTTACAACTGGGGGGATCAGAGCCAGCCCGCCAGTGCCTTTGCCGACCCAACCAGGACCATTCTTTCATTCGACGCGCAAGCGGGTGGCGACGGAACTATGGAGTCCTTTATAGCGAATATTCGATCCAAGTCTATGCGAGCGACAAATGATGCTTACGATGTAGAGAATATAAGGGCCTACTTCAAGGACGGCTTCGCACCTGCCCAGTAATCCAATTAGCCAATGAGCCAACGGCTCATTGGCTAACCTGGATTAAGAGCCAAAGCCATTCCTGAAAAACTGCTTAATTTTCTCTATCGAGTAGTCCGGGTTCCAATCCAATCTAGATTGAGCCCGGACGTTATCGATAAACGAGTCAAATGTCCCCTCGCCCCCCATTAGGGCATCATATTCCTCGATAGTGCGCTCCGGATCCGGATAGCTTTTTGGATCGCTGGTTCCCTCTCCCCATTTATAGACAACATTATTTTTATAGGTCGCGCTCGCCCATTCTTTAATGGCAAAGCGGCTTCCTGAATCGCTGTATACATGTGCCACAATGTTATTTTCGATAGTTGCGTTAATATCTCGGCCAAAATCAATACCCCACCCGCGACGCATATCACCTGGTCCGATATCATTACCATTTAGGACAATGTTTCCGGTAACACTCCCGTCAAATTGATCGACATCGGAACGCCCGAGGAAAATTGATATTGGATTTCTAATCAAGAAATTTTCAGAAATAATCCCGCCGGGCCTCAATTGCATTCCGTGACTCGAACTTCTGGAAATGATATTTTCCCTAATTTCTACGTTTAGGTTGTTTCCCTGTATGTATATCGAATGATTGAACTTTGTTGGCTGCGCGCCAGGAAAGCTTCCATGCCATCCGTTGTGATCAAATATGTTTTCTTCAATCAGCACTCCCTCAGTTTTCGCGACATACATACCCTGAGAGTGAGCATCAGTAGCAAATGAATCAACAATCACGTTTTTACGTATCACCACGCCACTGATATTTAGATCATCCAGGTCATCAATCTGAATACCTTCCTTGTAGCCCTTAAAATAATTATCTTCTATCAAAAGAAAGCTTGTTCCCCTAAACCAGTTAATCCCTCGGCTATTGGTAACCTCGGAAAAGTTACTGGACTCTGGGTCCCTTCCGTTCGCATAAAAATGCAGCCCAGAAATAACGAGATTGTTAATAGTTTTTGGGGTTCCACCTCCACCTGAAACTCTGAGTCCGTCCCTCGTCCCAGACTCCAGCCGCGGGCGCTGGTTTCCTTCGCCGTACGCCGTAACGACCATCGGCTCACGATCCGACCGACCGCTTTTCGTCCATCTTCCAAGGCCCTCAGGCCAGCTGTCCCCTACTTTCAATAGCATCCAGTCAGGGCTTCCGTCCCGGAGGAGCTTCTTACCTCTGGAAATAGTTTTTACAGGGCTCTCCGGTGACAGCCCATCATACGAATCGTCACCCCGTGTCATACTTACGTAAATTAGCCGGGAATTTGATGAGGGCAAGAGAGTGGTAAATCCTTCCTTGTCATTTGTAATTGGTATGTGCGCATACGGCGAAGGCTTCGCAACAACGGTCACTACCCTCGTTTCGACTGCCTGCTCTCCTGCACTGTCGTCTACGCGATACTGAAGTTGATATTCGCCAAGTTTCTCGACGTCAACGTTTCCTGACACTTCAACCCGGGCAGAGAGATCACCATCTTCTGGATCGCTCGCAGTGGCACCCGGATCTTTAAATACGGAAGATTGAATAACTTCAAGAGACGCTCCACCATTTAGAGAGAGTACAGGCGGGTAATTTTCTCGAACGATTACTGTGCGCTTCGCACTGGTTTCCGCACCATCGCTATCCGACACCTGATACTGAACAATATAGTCACCGGGGGTCGTGGACGGAATTGGCAGACCGGCCGTGACTATTTGATCAGTAATATTGCCGTCTTCCGTATCGGACGCCGTCGCTCCTGCATCTTGGTATTCCTCCCCGTACCGTAACTCCACATTGCTATCGCCGAGCAATGTAATTTCCGGCGGAGATTTTTCCGGTCCTCCCTGGGGTGGCGGAGTCGGTGCATTCCCCCCCCCACAAGCTGTACAAATTAGCAAAATTATTGCGTACATTATGAACTTTCCCACTAGATACCTCACTGTGATTTGTACGAAAAGGCCCAAAAAGTATGGAAGACACTTTTTGTATTTCCACAGTGGGATTGATATCTACATTCTGTAATTGAAAAAGTGTGATTTGTTAGCCGCTCTGGACACGACATCATTTGTTTGCTGAGAACAAACTACTAAGCGCTCTCTTTCACTTCCGCACCAATAGTATGCAAATTCTACATGTGCAGTCCTCTTTTGGATCATAGTCGGGCATTTAGTTATGCGTAAATAAGCTTTCTATAGCGTTACATCACCGAATTTATCGTCTTTTGAAATCAAACGAATGGATGGAAGATGTTGGCTATACGCTTCCATGTTGATTTTCACGCCGTCCGTCAGCCCTCCCTAACAACTCCGAATATTTTGCGTTCGTATTGCGCCCCTGCACGCATAGCTGCATGGCTGATGGCACAGTTTGAAAGGTTCACATGTGGTACTATTTCACATTATCAGATCTATTGCCTCTATGGGGCCTCGCAGAATAAGGAATTTCTATGGGAGTACAGTCAGGGATGGCAAGAATTGCTGTTATGACCTTTGCTTATGAGGGAGACAAGTCCATTGGCTTTGAGTTACTCGAGTCACTTGTCAGTTCCTTTAAAAACACCAAGTTTGATCTGTATTTTACCGATGATGCTTCAAGCTCCAGGCTCGATAGGAGCGTAGTAAAATGGGCCGAAAGTAAGGGAATATCCGCATATGGTGTCCGCTACGACCATAACCTTGGCTTCCGCGGAGCTGTCGAACGCACTTTGAGACTGCTGAAGCTTATTGCACAGCAGCCGCGAGACTACGATGTCATTTTACGTATCGATACAGATGCCCTCGTTATTAAAGAAGGGCTCGACCTAGAACTATTGCAGCTCTGTACCGATCCTAAAGGCCTGTATGGTGTATTAAAAAATATGCGCCCCAAAGACCGTCTTGGTTATCTCCTGGATCTGCTGCCCTTCGGGTTTAAACGGGTTGCCAATAATGACCAGATTGGTAGTAAGTTTTCTATGTCACGGAAATCACCCGTCTGGTGGTGGCGTGAGGGTTTCAAGGCGCTTACAAAGGGCTTCCGATTTAAATACGTAGAGGGAAGCTGCTACATAATGGGTGGAGCTTTTCCAAAAGAACTCATGCGGCTTGGAATTCTCGACAGGTTTGATCGAAATAGGCATGGCCTAATTACTAGTGAAGAAGACGTTGTAGTAACAACTTTGTGCCGGTCTGCAGGTCTCCCCCTTTACCAAACGAATGAATTTGACCCTCGCTGGAAACTTGTAAATATATTGGGCAAACGTGTTCTTGACATGCCGGTTGACGAGCTCCCTTTCGTCATACATGCACTTAAAGCGGACCCTGCCGGTAGCGCATTAAGAAAGAAAGTTCGAGCCAAAATGCCATTGTTTGATAGATCTAGAAGTCTTCCGTCAGGTGAAGCAATTTCACAGCCATGATTCATATCCAATGTAACTAAGGACAGCAAAGGAACATTTGATGCAAGGAAGTACACGTATCGGTATCCTGATACCGGAATTTCCCGGTCAAACCCACATTTTTTTTTGGCGCGAAATCGAGGCACTCAGGTCTTGTGGCGCGGATGTGAAAATCATTTCCACTCGCAAGCCCGGATCGGAAAATTTTCATGAATTTCATAATCAGGTCGGCGACACTTTCTATCTGACCACCTTGCCTGTATTAAGGATTCTGCTGTTTTTTGTTTGCAATATCTCCTGGTTGCTACGCAGTCTCTCGTACTGCTTCAAGCTCCATGGGGGGCTTCGTACAAAACTCCGCACCACCCTATTTATTCCATTTTCTGCAAATCTTATTATGTATTGCAGAAAGCACCATATAAATCATATGCATGTCCATTCCTCGGCCGACGCAGCTCATATCGTGTCACTTGCAGGCCTTTCAAATGAATTCACTTATAGCATATGCGTTCATGGAAACCTGAACCAGTATGGAGATAATCATGCGGCAAAATTCCGTAAGGCTTCATTTATCGTTACTGTCACAAACCCTCTGAGCCGAGAAGTCTCTTCAGTCCTGCCCGACATTCCATCTTCGCGTATACCAGTGATACCCATGGGTGTAGATATAGAAAAGTTCCGACCACGCACCCATAAAAATCAAAGTTCGCCTAACTTCGTCATTACCTCCGTGAGTAGGCTCGCTCACGTAAAGGGGCATAGCTTCGCTTTACAAGCGCTCGCCAAATTGCCGAATTCAATACGATTTCGGTATAACATTGTAGGCGACGGAGACATGCGTGAAGCGCTTGAAAGAGAGGCCAAGGATCTCGGCATTGCGGACAAGGTCGAATTTTTTGGATTTAAAAAAGAAGGGGAAGTTTACGAAATTCTTCAGCAGACCGACATTTTCATGTTGACCAGCTTTGGGTATGGCGAGGCAGCGCCGGTAGCTATCATGGAGGCTATGGCGTGCGGCGTTACACCAATCTGCTCTATTATCGGCGGGACCACCGATATGATTACCGACCGCCATGACGGCACGCTGGTAAAACAAAAAGATGTGAATCATATTACGGAAGCACTGATGTACCTGCTATCCGATCGGGACAGATTACAAGAGATTTCCATGAATGCACGAAAGACGGCAGAAACAAAATTTTGTCACCGCCGTTCAGCCTACAAACTTTTCGAACACATTCAGTCCGTTCATACTATTTAATTAGTAACGGCAGACACCGTAAGCTGGTCATATATTTTGGCCAGCGTCTTGCCCTTGTGACTCCAGGAAAACTGTTTGGCTCTATCCTTAGTTGCAGTCACCATCTGCTCGTATCTAGCCCGATCACGACTGAGCTCAACTATTTCTTGAGCCATTCGATCGACTACATTTCCTCTTCCTACGGGTGCGAGCTTCACGCCGGAATCGCTGGTTACATATTCACCAATCCCGCCATTATCTACGACGATACAAGGCAGCCCAGCCGCCATTGCTTCCATCACGACAGCACCACCAAATTCCCTTACCGAGGGAAAACAAAAAAGGTGAGCCGCTGCGCACTCTTCTTGAACTTCAGAATGATCTATCCAACCACAGAAGTGAACCTGCCCGCTTATACCGAGACGGCTTGCCATATCTTCCAGCCTGCCACGCTCGGACCCGTCCCCAACAATTGTTAACTCAAGATTACTTCTAATGGACTCAGGAACCTTGCTATACGCCTCCAATAACATGTCACAGCCCTTGTACGGTTCTAGCCTGCCTATAAACAATAGGCGGAACTTATCGCTATCACGGCCAGGAAAGCAATTCTCCGTTTTCGAGCTGATGTTATAGAAACTCTCGGGCACGCCGTTTTCATAGAGCAAATGTACATTTTCGGCACTTTCCGGAAATGTCGTTCTAATCCAATTCGCGGTGAAGGTAGAGCCGGCCAAAATCTTGTCCGCAGATTTATAGGTATATCTGTAACCAGGAACCACCCATGCACCAATTTTTCGGAGCCAATTCAAATATCCGAATTCTCGATTCGATATAGACTTGAAAGCTCCCGGGTAAGGCACACCGCCATTAACCGGGCCAAGTACAAACGGCGTTTTTCGCGGTCCGGACTTGCATGCTTTTGAAATTTTATACGGATATCTTGGCAATATCGGCGTCATTGTATGGACTACATCAAACACACCCTGGGAAACCGGTCGAGAAAACTTGTTATAAATATACCGATCAAAAAAGAAGAATATCGGGAACTGCAGAGCATGACGTAAGGGCCATATAATCCGCCCCCTAAACGAGGAGAGAAATGAGATCACACGATAGTATAATTTCTCACCAGCGCTCTCTTCGTAATAGGTTACATTTTCAATTATACCCTTACGAGTCAAGGCATCTCTATTGCGACAATGGGTCGCAAGATGAACATCCGCCACTTCACTTATGGCTCTGAAAAAATTATATCCGACGAGGGGGACAGAACTAAGTTCAGGATTACAGCTTTCTATCACCAGTAGTATTTTTTTCATTTTCACAGTCATTGAATCATGTGCCCGTCATTCCGCTTCTGATACCGGTATTTATTACTGGAGAATATTGTCCCATAAGCCGGGTAGCCAGCTTTGACGCCGCCATTATCCAGACCTTTTTTGGGTTGACTGGGAGAGAAATTTTCTCCTTTGGCGAGACGCCAATTTTACTTTCAACCCGGGCAATGAGGTTCCTGAAACTTTCCTCATCAACTAGTTCATCAAACTGCACGCTAAGGCTATCGGGCGCCACGACATTCCAGAACTCGTAAAATTTTTTCACTTCGCTTTGGTATTCAACAAAGTCTTCCGCCATGCCCCACGCATTAAGTGATTTGAAGGTTTCTTTGGCAGGCCTGTGAAGCAGGATTACATGCGAATCTACAGCAAGCTTTTTAATGACTTCCAATTTGTTATCCGGGATAGACTGAGGATAATGGGTCTTTACAATACACTGACCTATAGTGATCTCGTCATTCATGTATTTTATACGGTTTTCCTCGCCCCTAAAGTATTGGTCAGCATCGAGATACAAAGGCTTGGAGACCAAGGCTGGGAAATTATTAAGCAACATATCAATAGCGAGGTGTGTACCCGAACGCATCATTGAAGCGATGATGATGGTCTTCCCCTCGCATCGTGGAACCGGGCCTGGCGGACATACCACTCGTGGATTTTTAAATGGGACAATGTACTGTCCTGCCAGATTTACAAATTTTCTTATACTCATATTCCGGTAGTCTTATCCTTGAGTGTTTCACTATCTGACCTCAATTCCATCCGCGCATGGCGCTCCGAGATCATCGCTTTGCTGCTATTTTTGGAAAGGCTTCTGTTAGCAAAAAATCCCGTTGCTGCACCATATATAAACATTATCCAGCCGCTTACCGAGGCATTTGGTATCTGGTCGACAAGGATCATGCTTATTAGCAGGCAAAATCCCGCCATAATGTTTTTTTCCGATGAGCTAATCGATCGGCCCATCGATCGTAGTCCATTCTTTACGGCCAACATAGGCAGCCCAAACGCCACAAGGTATCCCAGCAAGCCAAACTGGGTGAATCGGATGATCCAATATCCGTCAGTTACCACTCCGTCAATTCGATTTCTATCCCAGCCGCCCCAACCGAACAGTATTTTATCCTTACCGTGCTCTAGCATAATTTCTTCGTTTCCGAACCTAAACGCCAATGAGCCGGCTTTATCGGGCCCAAATTTGAGCGCCAGTTCAAGAAGCGAGTCCTTTGGTATCAGCTCAAATATCGAAAGAATTGGATAAAGGAATACACATCCCGCGATTCCAAACGCAGCCAGCCCGATCATTCTCGCCGGTAGAAATATGATTATGACAAGCCCAAGAAAACCAAGTATCCAGGCGCCTACCGATTTACAAATAATCACCAGGAACAGACTGTAAATCAGGTAGATGAAGTTCGGTAAAAGTAATATCTTTTGCTTTGCCTTCCATAACGTCGCAACCGATATAAGAGTGGCCATGGCAAATATTGCAACAACTAATCCGTGCCCCATAAATACAACAGGACGATACCCACCGAAGCGCTCCTGTTGGCCGAATGAGTGAGGAAAGAAACCATAGATCCATGTGTGTAACTGCGGGCTAAGTAACACCTCCAAAATCATAAGAGGTGAGTAAATAATTCCCGCGATCGCCACCAATTTCAAAACCTGTGTTCCGTCGGAAGCATTTTTTACCAGCAATGCACCAAGAACAAAGGGCACCATAAACATGGCCATTTGTAACGTCATCGAGATGACATCCTGGGGGTTTAGAGCTGGCTTGACGCGCACGCCGGTAAAGACAGGGTCAAGGTTTGTAAAAACAGTGAAAGTTGACGTCAGTAACCCAACTATCACTAGTGTTCTGGCACCTGGCGCATTGGCTAGAAACCGAAATTTAACCTTTTTAACAACAAAACAGCCGACTAGCGCACTATATATGCCAATATTTTCTTTATTTATATTTGGTATTAAGGGCAACGTATAGCCTACTTTTTCTGGAAGAAACATGAATGCTCCAAATATCGTCCAGAAGGTAGCGCTTAGCGTACTGAAGCTCCGGTAGAGCAAGATCGAAAATAGAGGCCAACTGAGAATGGCTAAGTGTGCAATGATATTTGGCATCTAGCCGTCTCTCTAACGCTGGCTATCTTTCTTAATAACATTTTTGCATTCTCTGCCACGTCGAATTCAGACTGAACGAGGTCAATCGCTTGTGCTATTCTTTCTTGACGCTCAAACGCTGATTCTGCTATTGCTTCCTCGATTTCGACTGCAAGCGATTGGGCATTAGGCCCTGCCAATCTGCCTGTAAGATTCTTCTTCACTAATTCAGGTATTCCAGAAATCGAGGTTGCTATAACCGGAACCCCCCTCATCATGGCTTCCATCAGAACTACCGGTATTCCATCCATATCCCCGAACCTATCTATCTTCCCGGGAAAAACGAAATAGTCAATTTTTTCATACCAATGCGAGACTTCGGAGTGTGGCAGGCCGCCACCAAATGTTACGCTATCTTCGAGCTGGAGTTCCTTTGTCCGCATACGTAGCGATTCCTCCAGAGGGCCGTCGCCCATAATTTCGAGCTTCAGATTGACGCCCTTTTTTTTCAGAATATTGAGAGCGTTCAGAAGGACATCTACGCCCTTCTTTTCAACCAGCCTTCCCAGAAATCCCAACGTTTTAACTTCGCTACCTGAATCAGATTTCACTCTGGGCGGGAACTTATTGCGGTCTACGCCACATCTAACAAGTGCAAGTTTTTCTTCAGGTATACCTTTCTCTCTAAGAAACCGGATGTTGAACTCCGATATCGTAGCAACGAAGCTAGCACGCGCGCCTTTCTGCTTGAGCAAATAGCCTCGCTGAAAAATATCATTCGCGTGAGCGGTAAAGCTATACGGAATTCCAGTTATTATCGAGGCATACATTGCTATATCTGTTGCGATATGGGAAAAGTGACAATGTATATGTGATATTTTTCGGTCGTGCAGTTTTGTCACAAAGTATGCAGAGACAAAGAACCTGTAAAATATTCCTAACGCAGTATTCGGGCTCTTAAAGCATGTCATGGCGTCCCGCACACAGATGGCAAACGCCTTTACGTAATCAAGAGGAAACCAGGTAATAACTTTGAACTGCGCGGCGATCAAGTTAACTATCGAGGCCAGGTAAAGATACTCGCATTTGTCTGCGAGTTTTTTGACAGCTTCTCGGTTATTATTCGATTCTACAGAGTGAACAGAGAATGGCTCCACGTGAGCGTTATTCTTTTCAAGCTCAAATATCTCATTGTATACAAATGTGCTTGAGGCGCCCGGTATTTCTGGCGCCAAATATGCTATCCGGAGTGCGATGTTTTTTTCACTACTATGCATCGAGCTACAGACCTGCTTGACTAACTTGCGGCTGGCTCAACATGCTCACATCATCAGCCAATTGATTCCTTATTCTGCTATCCAAAACTTCCCTTCCACACTCCAGGTCCGTGGGGTCCCAGCGTGCACTATTTCTTTTTTCTGCCAATTCCGTTGCTCTGCGCTTTCCACGTAGCAAAGAGCTGATTTGAAATTTTCGTATTTCACCCACAAGAGCATGATCTGGATTGCGCAAGTTTCGCTTGAACATCGCTTTCACGTACCCGTAAAACATTGCAGCTCCCCCGATTAAAATTGGGTACTCGATAGCGCGATACATACATGTCATCAGCATATATACAATACCGGTACCCATATAGTATTGGCCAAAGCCATGTCGTGCCCTGCCGGTCAGAACACCATTCTGGCTAGAGCCCATGACTCTTAGGTGCAGAAAATTCAGTTCAGACTGATCCCAGCTCGCTGTTTTCCAACCCAGCTGCCGTGACTTGTGGCAATCAATCGCGTCCCACATAACCTCACGTATAAACCCACCGATTTGGATAAAGCAATCTCTGCGATAGAACTTGGTCATGCCTACCGACATTTCATCGCCTCGCCTTTCACTGACCCACTTTCCATTTACTTCGTTGTAGGGCTTACCACTGCAGCTGCCGAGGCGCGGATCCGCTTCCATCTTCTCGATTAATGTCAGAAAGTAAGTATCTGGCAACTCCAGGTCGAGATCGAGCTTGCAGATATATTGAAACTTATCGAGGTCAACCGTTTGTAAACCGGCGTAAAAGGCATCAATTACGCCTGGCCCGACACTTCGAAATCCCCGGTTTTCCCGAGACATGACTTTTATGAATTCGTAATGCCTCTCGTAATCCGCCAGAATTTCTTTAGAGCCATCAGTCGAGCCGTCATCGACAATTAGCCATAATGTGGGTGTCAACTTCTGGTTTACTACGCTCTCGAGAGTCCGCTTCATATATTCTGCTTCGTCCCGGCATGGAGAAATTACAACGTATTTCCGACTATCCATGTTCTCTGACTCCTAGCTGGGTCTCAGGTATGAACGCTCACACCCTGCGACCGCTTAAACTGTTTTTAATGTTCCAATAAATAGCAGGAATTGCCAACGCGTTTGAAAGATAGCGCTTGCCGAGCCTAACTGGACTTTGCAGCATTCGATATAGCCATTCGAGCCTGAGGCTTTGTAGCCACTGAGGAGCTCTTTTTTCTTCGCCCACTAGAAATAAAAGAGAAGCACCGATACACAATGCAACGCCTTTGAAGCGACGATCCTGGCATAATTTCCTTGCGAGAATTTCCTGCTGTGGCGAACCGACTGCAAGAAACACGTGTGTTGGATTATTCAGGCACACCAAATCGATTAGTTTTTTAACTTCGGCGTCTTTATATATAAAACCCATACTAGGATTATGGTGCTCGATATTTAGATCACCATATAAGGCCCTAATTTTGTTGGCGGTCGCATTCGTTCCACCAACGAGAAAGATCCTGTCATTCGCATGTAAGTCGTCATTAAATAGCTTTTCAGTTAGGGTGCTACCGGCAATAATTTCCGGTATTTTTTTCCCATTAAGTTTAATTATCAACTCAAGCACTCGGCTGTCACATAATGACAACTCTGCATTCTGATAGATTTCCCTGAGGCTCGATGCTCCATTTTTTGATAAAAGCCTCTGCAAATGATCGACATTTGGGGTAACCACATAACCTGTAGTGCCATTTTCTGACATACTTCTGATGTGCTTTATCGCACAAGCCATTTTCAATCTATCTAATCGGCACAATCCGATATTTAGTGGTTCTTGCATACTGGACATTATCTACCTGGGCTACTTGTACTCGATTATTGGTGTGGACTTTCCCGATAAGGTTCCGGCAGTAAACTTCAATACACCAAAGAACTGGGGAAATTTTCCAATTTGAGTAAGCCCGCTGAATATAAGAGATTTTCTTACTGAAGAACGCATTTTCATACGCCTTAAAAATATGCGAATTGTCATTAAGGGATACGCCAAGGCTAATGCGAATCCCAATACCGGCATTGTAGCCATGAACAAAACTATGGAGATCGGTAGAAACCCGCCCCAAAAGCAGATACTCAATAACTCTCTTTTGCAGTACGGCCTGATTCTTGTTGAATGCATTAACCAACGTTCGGCGTAAGCGAAACCGGCTCTCGCGTTTCTAAGCCAAAACTGCCGAAAACTTGTCATATCGGCGTCGTGGAGCGTCATTTCCTCATGGATACGCCAGATTGCCCATTTTCGTTTCCGAAGCCTCAGGCACATTTCAGGCTCTTCTCCAGCGATCATGGCCGGATTAAACCCTTTGACGCTGAGGATCGCCTCCTTTCTAACGAGAAAATCTCCGCCGCATGCTTTTGCTTCGCCTACGGGAGTATCCCATTCCATATCGCATAGCGCGTTGTATATGGACTTCTGCGGGTATACCTCTCGCCGTCGGCCACAAACAATTGCAACTTTCGGGTTTACGGCCAGAAACGCGGTGGCCTTCCCGAGCCAGCCCGGCTGGAGGGAGCAGTCACCATCGATAAACTGTATCAGCTCTACCTGGGGAAACTTGTTTATGAGCAGCTTTAACCCTTCATTTCTCGCCCTTGCGGCCGTAAACGGTTCCCTGAGGTCAAGCTCCAAGACGGTACAGCCTGCGGAAGTCGCATAGGTCACACTACCGTCGGTAGAGCCGGAATCAACATAGACAATTGGAAACACATCCGATGTTCCGCTCAAGTCCGGCCCTTGTTTTTTGTCTCGATTAATCAGCAGCAGTTGTTCGACTATTGAGTCGACGCAGTTGCGTAGTCTTTCTCCCTCATTCCTGCCAATTAAAACAAAACCGATGCAGGTATTTTGAATGGCTCCACTTTTTCTGTCTTTTTCATCCGCCATCAAACAACGCCTCCCTGGATGCCTTTTTTTTCTTATCCCAACCTGGACCTATATTGTGCACAACAGATTTGTAGTTTTCGGATGTTATCCTGACGCCTAACAGCTCTCCCAGACTTTTGAAATCGGAATTAATTCTCGCCGAAATTTTCTGCATCGATTTTTCATTGATTTTTGGCCTCTCACTCATCCGGTATTTTGATTTTACGAGACCTCTTATACGAGCTGGTATTAGGTTTCTTCGAATTTTCGAGAGTGCTTTGGAGTTAACAATGAAACTCATTAACGGTGAAAGCCTAAGTCGCTCCGCGGATATGTTGGTTTTTGTCGACGATTCGGTCCAGCGAACTTCACCTTTATATCCTATAAATCGGGATATTCTCTCCAGCTCATTTTCGGGATCCCTTTTGATTCTCTCGAAAAAAACAGGGAGTACGTTTTCCATCCCAAATCGTTCTATATACGGCTGGATTTGGTAGAAGTAGCAACTGTATTGAATGAGTTCGGGATGTTTTTCAACGGCTTCATCGAGGCTGCAGTTTATTTTTTTACATGTCCATTCGTGGATATATTGCGAGACCAAACGATCTATTGGATCTCTCATTATGTAAATAATTTTTATATCCGGAAGATGAAGGGCAATACGATCAACTGTATTTCCATAGGTGGGCAATTTTGTGTAATGCGTACTTGCTTCGCCAATAATATCGCTTTCTTTTGCGGCAAGAAATAGTGATTGATACCAGTCCATGCCACGATCAAATTGCTTCGGATCACTGAAGAAATTGGGCTCTTTCAATGCAGGCATGAATATCCCATCAAGGGATTTTAACTGCTCATATATCGTGGTTGTCGCAGACTTCATCGCTCCGACAATCAGAAAATCAGGAAGAACTTGCTTTTTTGTTTGTGGCATTATGGGCTACTTGTTACTAAAGTAATCTAATTTCTGCTTAACTGGCTTCTGCTTTTTGAAAAAATCCATCCATAATCCAGTCCACTCGCCAGGGATTGAAGGTCCCGGCTTTTTTCCCACCAACCGCTTTGTCAATCTAATTAGTCGGCCGCAGGTAAAAGCGATATTTGCGATTAAAAGTTTGCCTTTCCCACCGAGGAGAACAAAATATCGCGTTCTTGATCGATAGAAATAATCAGGAAGTTGTTTTTGTGCTTTTGAATTTTTCTTTACGTCAGACGTTCCGCCACGCAGGTGAACTACCCTTGCCCGCTTTTCCTGTTCAATCTTGTACCCCGCCCCTTTTAATCTAAGGCAGTACTCAATATCTTCGAAATACATGAAGAACTGGCCATCCATCAATCCGACCCTTTCTATCGCAGCTCTGGGTAGCATAACGCAAGCAAAGCTTATCCAGTCGATTTCGAGCGATTCCCTGCGATTTGCTATCGGGATATTTTTTCGCTTCAACAGTTTAGAAATTGCATCAATCTGCGCACCACGGATGAGCTCACTCGCTACGCTTCGGCGCCGGAAACAGCTGATCTGCGGCGTTCCATCTTCATATTCTAACTGTGGCCCCAGCGCGCCGATATTACGGTCCGTTCGGATTCTATCTAGAAGGGTCGAAATGGCATTTTCTCTGACCAGCGTATCGCTATTCAGCAACAGGTAGTATTCGGCGTTTTCCTGTATGATCCCCAGGTTATTCCCTGCGGAAAACCCTCCATTGATGGGCGATTTTACAAGATTGATTCGAGCATGGTAGATGGGGGGCTGTGTCGAAATCCATGCTTCAATTTTTGAGACCGAGTCATCCCCGGATGCATTATCTACAATCACCACTTTCGCATTCAGGGATTCAATTTGGGGGACTACGGTAGCAAGGCAATTATTTACTAACTCGGGCGTTTTGTAGTTAACAATTACTATACATAAGTCACGAGAATGCTCTTTTTTTTCTTCTTCCGTTTTTGTGTTTTCCATGAGCTTTCGTTCCCTCGAATCATCTCAAGTAGAGCTTATTTTTTTCACCTATTCTCAGGCGCACGTGATCAGTCCATTTCTTACTGCCGAACTTGCGTGAGATTATATTTTGCGCCCACAGTGACAAACCCCACTTCCGTATATGAAACATTGCGCGATAGTAGCGATTCTGAAAAAGGATATGAGTACGCTCTAGCCTACTCAATGGTTTATGTTTCGTGCTTGTGGGTTTATAGCCCTGTGTGACCATTGCCTCACCTGTCCGGAGTTCAACCCAGCGGATTTCCTTACCGGTCAGTTTTGTTTTCCACTGATAAGCGTAGCCGGCTGAGGGGAAGCCATAGGATGTATCGCTCTCTATCTCAAGCATGTTTTCTTCGAAGTCAACATTCAGGAAAGCGCAGATTTTCTTCAGCTCGCCAATGGGGTCGCTAACAAGTTGCTCATAATAAACGTTAAGATTATTGGCCGGATCCGTTCGCTGCCTTAATTTTGTCCGACGTGCTTCCAATGATATCCATACTTTAGCGCCCTCATAGACGTTACCGGCCCAACCCATGCCTATACATGAACGTGCCACATCGCGTGGATCGCGCATCAGTTGTATGTAGCGTGCTGATGGCCAGAGCTTTGGTAGCAGATCGACTCGTGAATGAATGGATGCTCCGATAATTTTTCCGGAGTTCCTCCGGTGGAGTTGCGTGAGGAAATCACGCACCAACTGCTCATAATCCAGCGATTGGTCGATGTCTAATTTGAGAGCGCTGGTCTGACGATCTGTCTTTACAAAACGCCAGTAGTCTTTGATATCCGGCCAGTTTTCGCCCTGGGCTTGGCTTACCGCACCCTCGAACTCTCCGAACATATTGATTTGTGAATGATGATCCAGAAGTAGTCGGAGTAAGGTCGAGCCGGAGCGCAGCGATCCAACAATAAATACCGGTGAGGCTAGCGCAGCATTATCTGGCTGCGTTTTGAGCTGAGACACGTCCTTATCCCCTAACGCCACAAACTGGAAACCAGTAGTAGTCCTTATGCTTATTTAACACACAGCGGTCTATTGTTACCAGAAATGCCGTCTAGCCTGCTGAACGGATTAGAGGCTTCCGGTGTAATGGTCAAGTCGTGTGCTGATTGTTTACGCAAACTATTACAGGGAGAGGGGGCTGGTGAGGCCTATTGAAAAAAGCCGCACGTATCACCAAGCCAATAGGAGGGTCATTTTGGTATGGAGAGACCTGACTGCATTCCCTGCATTTTCCGTCTTCAATCGCCGCTGCACTGGCAAGCAAATCCCTCATGCTCACGCCAGACTATCCTTCCGTCAGTTCACCAGGTTTATTTACAGGTATGCAACTGGTGGGCCATGATCACTACCAGCATGTGGAAAAAAGTGACCATTTCGCGACTATTCTCACACTTTACCAAGTAATCACGGCAAAGCAAAAAAAATTGCCAAATGACGGCAATTTACGCGCCATTTTGTTGGGGCGGCATAATTGTTTCTGGGCATCCAATTGTGGGCTTTTCAGGGGAGCGGGGCCAGCAGGCCCCAGGCTGAATGGTTTTTACTTTTCGACGAATGCCCGCTCAATAACATACTCATGGGGTATTCCCGCACGTGTCTCTTTAAACCCCCACTCATCCAGGATCCTGGTGAGATCCTTCAACATTGCCGGGGAACCACACAACATGAAGCGGTCCTCTTCCACATTCGGTGTGGGCAGATCCAGGTCGGTGAAAATCTTGCCAGAGAGCATCAAGTCAGTGAGCCGGCCATTATTGCGATAGGGTTCACGGGTGACTGTGGGGTAGTACCGCAAGCCCTCTTTTACCATCTCTCCAAAGTACTCGTGCTCGGGCAATTCTTTCTCGATGTAGTCCTGGTAGGCCAGTTCGGACTTGAAGCGTACGCCATGGGTTAAGATGACCTGGTCAAAGCGCTCATATACATCCGGGTCCTTGATGATACTCATAAACGGCGCAAGGCCCGTGCCGGTGGACAGCAACCACAAACGCTTGCCAGGCAGCAGGTGGTCTGCAACAAGGGTTCCTGTGGGCTTGCGGCTGACAAAAATTTCATCGCCCGGCTTGATTTTCTGCAACTGGGAAGTCAGCGGCCCGTCCGGTACTTTGATGCTAAAAAACTCCAGCTCATCTTCATAATTGGCGCTGGCAATGGAATAGGCTCGCAGCAGGGGGCGCCCACCAGGTTGCTCCAGGCCGATCATGGTGAAGTGGCCGTTTTCGAAGCGAAAACCCGGGTCGCGACTGGTTTTGAAGCTGAACAGGGTGTCATTCCAGTGATGGACTTCGAGTACTGTTTCTTTATTCAAATTTGACATAGCAATAGAACCACTTATTCCTGAGCTTTTTGCCCGGGTAATTCTAGCGCTGGCATATTTATTGGCAAAATGGGATATTTCGATATTCGTTATCCGGTTTATAGATATAGAGTTTTGCCATGCGCTATTCCCTGCGTCAGCTCGAAGTCTTCCTCGCCTGCGCCCACTTTCAGAATGTCAGCCGCGCAGCGGAAAGTCTCAGCATGTCCCAGTCAGCCGCCTCTACAGCGCTTAAGGAGTTCGAGCAGCAGTTTGATCTTCGCCTTTTCGAGCGTACCGGTAAGCGCCTGCGCTTGAATGAGCTGGGGCGACAGCTATGGCCCAGGGCGGAAGAGTTGCTCGAGCGCGCGCGGGAACTCGAAGTTACCTTACAGGCCCATGGTGATCTCGGGAGGCTGAAGATTGGCGCCACACTTACCATCGGTAATTATCTGGCTGCCGGTATCATGGCCCGCTATATGGAGGAACAGCCGGGCGCTCGGGTTGAGCTCGAAGTGGCAAACACGGCGGCCATTGCCCAGGGTGTGCTCAATTTTGAACTGGATCTGGGCCTGATCGAGGGGGAGCTCAATCACCCCGACCTGGAAATGATTCCGTGGCGCGAGGACGAGCTTGTCGTGTTCTGTGCTCCGGACCATCCGCTGGCGAAATATCCACACCTGGGCGACGAAGAGCTGCGCACCGCAACCTGGATACTACGCGAAACCGGCTCTGGTACACGCCAGACTTTTGAGCGCGCACTGGCGGGGCTGGTACCCGAGCTGAATATCCGTCTGGAGTTACAACATACCGAGGCGATCAAACGCGCAGTGGAAGCCGGTCTCGGAGTAAGCTGCCTGTCCCGGGTGTCCCTCACGGACGCCTTCAAACGTAGCGCACTGGTGGAATTGCCGGTTCCTCACCGGGATTTCCACCGCGAGTTCTACTTTGCCCTGCACCGCCAGAAATACCGCAGCGCCGGTATCGAGCGCTGGCTGGAGTTATGCCGTCAGTTGACGCCATAATTTATGAGGCAATCTGGCCTGCCCTTCGCGCATCGAGTCGCCGTATAAATTCCTGCAGTATCAGTCTGTACAATTCCTTACCCAGATATTTGTCTTCGACACCACTGTCAATGGATGAGTTGTCGTTAACCTCGATCACGTACCCCTTTCCCGCGGATTCCTTCACATCCACCCCGTAGAATCCATTTCCTATAGGCTTGGTTGCCTTCAACGCCGCCTGCAACACCGGTTTCGGTACTTCAAACGTAGGCAGGGTGGTGAAGCCACCGCTGACCGTTTTCTTGCTACCGTGGTTGTAGATTTGCCAGTGGTTCTTCGCCATGTAGTAGCGACAGGCGTACAGCGGCTTGTTGTCGAGCACACCGATCCGCCAGTCAAACTCGGTGTAGAGAAACTCCTGGGCCAGAAGAAGGCTGGATTCTTCAAACAGCTCGTTCAACTTGGTATGCAGCTCTTCTTCGGAGTGCACTTTCACCACACCGCGGGAGAAGGAGCCATCGGGGATTTTCACCACCATTGGCAGGCCCAATTCTTCCATCGCGGCTTTCAGGCCGTCTTCATCGCCCCTGCGCAGGATGCATGTGCGCGGCGCCGGGACCTTGTTGTTACGAAACAGATCCGCGAGATAGATCTTGTTAGTACAGCGCAGGATACTGGTGGGGTCATCGAGCACCACGAGCCCTTCGGCCTCGGCCTTTTTGGCGAAGCGGTAGGTATGGTGGTCAATCGCCGTCGTCTCGCGGATAAACAGGCCGTCGAACTCTGACAGGCGCATGTAGTCACCCGGGCCGATCAGCTCTACCGACAGGCCCAGCTCGCGGCCTGCGCTGACGAATTTCTTGATCGCCGCCCCATCCGACGGTGGCAGCGCCTCCTCCGGGTTTACCAGAATCGCCAGGTCGTAGCGGGTATTACTGGGTTTTTTATGCTGTCGCCATACCTTGTTGCTGAAGTTGTCCAGGGCCTCGGCGAACTCTGTCTCCTCGGACTCATCGAGGTCGCGATGGGAACAGATCTTGAGTTCGACGATTTCCCATTGGGGGTCCGCCCGCAGGTGGATCTCCAGCACCGGGCAGGCGAAGCGGTCGAAAAGCGCCCGTGCCAGCGGCTGCAGCTCCGGATCCGCGCAACGGCCGAAGTAGGACTTCACCACCCGCTCAGACCCCGGCGCCGGTACTGGCAGCTTTGCCAATGCCGGAATTGCATGGGACAACTGCAGCTTGTACAGCTGGGGCAGCGACAGGTCGTTCAGGGTTCGCACACTTGGAAGCACATTATGGCTGCGGGCTTCGGCAAGCAGAGAACAGTAATAGCCCTCGCCGCGGTAGTCGTAACTGGCGCACAGGTTGATCACCCGCATCCGCTGTTGCTGGCGGGGTGGCAGGGCGAGGTAGTCGGCAAAGGTAATCACCCGCTCGCTAGGGTAATAGGGAGCCCAGTCGTCGGGCTCGTCGATCACGATAAGGACCTGTGACATGAATAGATGTAGCGCCTCAATGGTTTGCCGGTTGGCAAAATGGGGGAAGAGTGAGACTGGTACCGAATGGGTACCGGGCCGTGCAGAGCTGATCGGCCAGACAGGCGAAAGATAGAAGAGTTTTGCCTTGTTGCCTAATAATTTTTTTCGTCGGTATCTGGTTTTTTTCAACCGGTTTGCTAACGTGCTCAGGCCGCGCTTTTGCGGCGCCCTGCCCCGGTGATGCAACCCGCCATGCCCACACCCTCCCCTGTAGATTTCCAGCTGCGGAACGCCCTCGAGAGCGACGTGGACCCCCTGTTTGCACTGGAGGAACAGAGCTTTTCCGGCGACCGCCTGAGCCGCCGGCGCCTGCGCCACTGGGTACGCGCGGACAACCGGGTATTCCTGGTCGCCGAGGCGAAAGAGGGCCTGCTCGGCTACGCGCTGGTACTGCTGCGTCGCGGTACCCGCCTCGCCCGGCTCTACTCTCTCGCCGTCGGCCCCGGGGGACGCGGCCGGGGGATCGGTAAGGCGCTGCTGAGCGCCGCAGAAGATGCCAGCAGCCGCAGTGGGCGCTTATACATGCGCCTGGAAGTAGCGGAAGCCAACACCCCCGCCATCTCCCTGTACCGCCAGCTGGGTTACCGGACCTTCGGCAGTTACACCAATTACTACGAGGATTCCGGCAATGCCCTGCGCATGCAGAAACGCATTCGCTACCGCCCGGAAAATCTGCACACGCTGGATGTCCCCTGGTACGGACAGCGCACCGAGTTCACCTGTGGCCCGGCGGCCGCGATGATGGCGATGGCGGGGCTGAACGCTGCTTATGAGGCAAATGCCAGCGATGAGCTGGCGCTGTGGCGGGAGGCCACGACCATCTTTATGACGTCCGGCACCGGCGGCTGCCACCCTATTGGCCTGGCGCTGGCGATGCAGAAGCGCGGCTTTGACTGTGCCGTGTACCTCAACCAGACCGGACCGCTGTTCATTCACAGCGTGCGCAGTGCAGAGAAGAAGTCCGTTATTGAACAGGTGGACGCAGACTATCGCCAACAGGCTGCGCGCTCGGGCCTGCCGGTGGTTACGCAAGACTTTACCCAGGAACAGTGCCAGCAGTGGCTCGAGGACGGTGCACTGGTACTGCTGTTAATCAGCACCTTTCGCCTGGACGGCAAGAAAGTCCCACACTGGGTCACCCTGACGGGCATGGATGACGAGTGCTTTTACGTGCACGACCCGGATGTGGACGATGAAGACAACCCGCTGGACAGTCAGTATCTTCCCATTGCCCGGGAGGATTTTGCGAAGATGTCACTGTTCGGTAAAGAGCGATTACGCACTGCGCTGGTCATCCGCAATCGTCATTGAGGGGTGTTGTCGCATGCCTGTCGGCGGTTAGTTTTTGGCAGCTACAAATGAAAAAGCGGGCTGACGCCCGCTGTTTCACTTCAATCTGAATTCTTATTCTTCGGTATTCTCGGCAAGAACTGTGGGCTTTTCTTCCCGCTGCTCTGGATGCGTCCAGCTCGGCAACAGGTTTTTAGCCAAAGTCTGGCCGGCAATGAAGGGGTACTTCGCTTCCAGCGCTTTCATGTCTTCGGCATAGTTGTCCGTAATGCTTACCTCGAAGGTACCATTGGAAAAGCCAACTACGGCCTGGTCGATCAGAGGTATTACCAGACCGGCTCGCGGCTGGTCATCTTCTCTCGGCTTGATGACGGCATTGATATTGCCAATATAAACCACCTGATTCGCCGGCACGTCAATTTCATACTCAAATGGCAGATCCGCCATGGCATTCAGCAGAAGCGGCACCTGACGCATAAAGCGCGCCAACTTCAACTTCGCCTTACCTGGCTCGACCGCCATGCTGATGAAATATTCTTTGCCGCCCTTATCGAGATCAGCTACCAGTGCAGGCTTCGTAAAGGAGAAGTCTTTTTCGTTCTGATTTACAAACACTGCCAACAGATCAGGTTGGTGGCTTGGCTTGTTATCATTTCGAATGGAGAGCTTACCAACCAGAATGCTCTTTTGTGAGGTATCGACGGCGGTAGCTTTATCATTCAGCGGCATTTTACTGACGTTCGCACAACCGGCAAAGACAACCACTGTGAGCAACAATACGATGCGGGATAAAATTTTCATTTAATATTCCAAAGTTTTTATTGATATTTCTGGATTATTTGGTTGTAGCGAAAACATTAATACAGCACCCAAAATTTTTCACTACATCGACAAATGGCCCCTGAAACTGCTCGGAGCCATATTCTGTCCATAAAGAAACGGGATCAATTGAGCGGAATCAATTGAGCTTTGGCTTCTTCAGTCAGCTGATGTACCGATGCGATCTTCAGAGATTCCAGGCCGGTAGCAGCGGTAACTGGATGTAGTGAGACATTGGCGGTTTCAGGCAACTTCCACATAGCACCTGTCGCCGGATCGACGATCAGCATTCCGATCAGACCGCCGAGGAGGATATTGCCGATATACCAACCGTCCATGCCCGCGCGTAGCTGGAAGTTCTGCTCCTGATAACCGGCCATCTGGAATTTCACGGTATAGCTGGCGGAAGAAAAGTAGCCATCGGAAGCCGAGAGAGTGATGGTGTCTGGTGTTACGCCGCTATGCACATCGAAACCAGATTCATTCACTACAACAAAATTGGCTCCGGCAGGATTACTGCTGATCGTTACTGGATAATTACTATCACTGACGATACTCGCACAACCCGATACCAGCCCCAGCCCTGCAATGGCCACCCCTAAAGTCAATTTGTTCAGCATGTTGAAACCCTAAAACTATCATTTTGTTTGTAGACACCGCTGGATCGAATCACCGCCAGCGGCGCGCAAGGTTATCATGTAAATCAACATGCAGAAGACAAACAGTCATTACACGCCATTACACGAGGGCGCGCAGATCATACATTGGGCAGAAGCGCGACCCAGTGTCGGCCAAGTTCAATCGACTGAATACAGGTCGCCAAAAAAGTCGCCCCGATTCCAGCGCGGCTTTCTGTCCGCATCCGTGATCTCCCGGGCAATCGCGTAGTTCACCTCGGCAAACTGCCGGGCGGCGGTGTAGTTGATCTGCTCATCAGCTTCGTCACTGGGGCGGTGGTAGCGGGTGCGGAGGAATTCGACCTGGGCGTCGGTACCATTGATGCTCTGGTCGACGGCTTCGCGGCCGGAGATCAGGTAGATCGCCGGCACGCCCTGGCGTACGAAGCTGTAGTGGTCGCTGCGTACAAAGATCACCTGCTCCGGCATCGGGTCCGGGCTCAGTTTCAGTCCCGCGCGCTCGGCGGCGTGTTCGGCGGTTTTGCCCAGGCTGGAATGCTCTGCGCCGAAGGCGATCACATCCCTGAACGGATACAGCAGCATGGGCATGTCCAGGTTGATGTTTGCCACCATGGATTTGGGTGACACCGGTGGGTGCTGGGCAAAGTAGTCGGAGCCGAGCAGTCCCTCCTCCTCAGCCGTAACCGCGACAAAAAGGACCGAGCGGCGCGGCGCGCGGCCGGACTCGGCAAACAGCCGGGCCACTTCCAGCATCACGGCAATGCCGGCGGCATTGTCCTGGGCACCGTTATTGATCCGGTCATGCGCATCGGCACCAGTTTGCTCGCTGTGTTCACCCTCACTGACACCGATATGGTCGAGGTGTGCTGAGAAGATGACGTACTCGTCTTTCAGTTTCGGGTCGCTGCCGGGCAGCATCCCCACCACGTTGGGGCTCACGATCTTGCGGTGCTCGGCGCTGCTGGTCAGGGTCGCGCTGTAGGGCAACGGGAAGCCCTTGGGCACCACACCGCTTTTCATCTCGGTATACACGGTATCCAGACTGCGGGCGGCGCCCATAAACAGCTGCTTGGCCGCGGGCATATCCAGCACCACGCCCGGGTGCAGGCCGGGAATGGCATTGCCCGGAATGTCGTCCGCACGCAGCCAGTCGAAGCTCGGGTCATTCAGATGTGCGGCGGAGCGGGCGAACGGCCGGCGAGCTTCCCGGGCCGGGGTGTTGAGGCTGATAAATCCCACGGCGCCGTGGCGAGCAGCGGTATCGCGCTTGGTGCGACCGGAGGCGTAGTGTGCGCCCACTTCGTTCGGCATCTGCGCGGGGCGGCCGTCGACTACCACGACGATCTTGCCCTGCACGTCCAGCTCCGCATAATCATCGACACCGTATTCCGGCGCTTCGATGCCGTAACCCACAAACACCAGGCCCGCGGAGGTGGCGGTGTCCTCGCCGATGGTGGGGGGCGACGCGAGGAAGTCCTCACCCAGTTCAAAGGCAATGTCCCCGTCACGGCCGTGCAGCATCAGGGTTGCCCGCTGAGTACCCCAGCTGGCCTCGCGGAACGGGACCGGCTGGAAATAGTCATTGCCGGTAATCGACTGCAGGCCAAGCGCCGCAAAGCGGGCGGCAACGTATTCGGCGGCCTGTTGATACCCTGGCGAACCGGTCTGGCGCCCGGCAAGTGTATCGGCGGACAGGTATTCCACATCCGCGCGTAGTTTTCCCATATCCGCACGGGGAATTGGCAGCAGACCAGCAATACTGGTACAGGAAGTAATACCGGCGCTGATCAGCGCGGTCAGGAAACCTGCCGCAATCGCGCGGCCGGTGAAACGCTTTATTCTCATGTCGGGCTCGTCAAGATCGGGAACGCAGCGAGCTTATCATGCCCGCTGGGGCGACCACCGACGATTGGGAGGCATCAATGACGTGGGGCAAGTCTCAGAAAGCTGCTGGCAACCGCATTTTCGGCGAGTTCGTGGGCACGGTCCGCACAGAAGTCACCATGCCCTCCGAGGAGGTGGTAGAACGGCAGATTGAGTAGACGCTGAAAATCCGCCGCCAACCAGCGCTGGTTGTTCTCGTGGTCCGGGGTAGCGCGACGGCACCACCCCGGCGCCACCTGCATTCCCTGATGTACCCCACTTAAACGCAGCATCCATTTGCCGGCCCAGCTACAGCCAGTCCAGCCATTCCAGAATTGCAGTGCGTCGCAGGTGAGCAGCAGCCCCCCGGACAGGGGGAGCAACAGCGCCGCTTCCGGCACGCGGCTGTTACTGAATTCGAATACCCGACCGCCAGTGACCGGGCAGGTTCCACCGTCGGTCAGAAACTGGTCTGCAGGGGGTAGCGGGTAGCGGTCGGAATGGGCCTGGCGCCAGAAGAAGACATTGAAGCGATCGCGATAGTAGAGGTCGTCGCAACCGTGGTAGTAGCCGAGTCGCACCGCCTGACGCACCTGCCCCAGTTCGCACAGCCGCTCTTCCTCCAGCCGGCGCAGGCGCACCGGATTCACCAGCAGCAGGTCATCGCCATTGCGCACGATACCCATATTGCGGTTGACGAATACCCGCGGAGCAATACGGGCCGTTCCGCGCACCACAAAAAAATCCGGCAACACCTGGCGAATGTGGCCGTGTGGTAGAGGTGCGGGATAGGCGATATGCATGGTCTCAGGAAGCTCCTCAGCGGCGCTCCCTGCCGGATAACTGGTTGTTAGCCGAGCTGTTACCTGCGGCTAGCTGTACTGCAAACGGTTGCCTATTCCATACAGGATCTGCATGGCCTGGGTGGCATCATGCTCGCTTACCAGCAGGTGTTCGTGGCAGCGTGCGGAAACCACATTGGCCTGGATACCCGCTTCCGCCAGTTCACGAACAACAATAGCCGTGAGGCCGGGCACCTGCAGGCAAGCAGAGTACTGCAGGGTGATCTGGCGATAGCCACCCTCATCAGGCAATGACGCCCGCTCGGCAACGTCTTTCGGCAGCAGTGCGGAGATACCTTCGCGCTCGCGGAATATACACAGGCACTCCTTCAACAGTGCGCGCAATTGCGCTTCATCCAGCTGGCACATCACCAGTGGCTCGCGGTTCAGAATCGGTGTCAGGCGCAGTAGCAGCTGGTCGATTTTTACCTGGGCATTCATGGTGACTCTCCAGTGTTTTGGCTCACTCGGAGCCCGCTCAATTTTTTCCGCGACTTTTGGGCTTCGATGACTGGTCTTTTACGCGGGCCTTGGCCGTGTTCTTGCCCTGTTGCGGGAGTTTGCCGCTGGGGTCTTTCGGCGCTGGGCCAAATTTTTCGCCTTCGAATTCCGGCTCGCCCTCGACCGGGGTAGTGTCTACCAACTCCTGCTTCACCGCCGCCTCCATCTCCCAGCGATCCAGCGCGATATCGATATCTTTCTCGATATCCATACGCGGAAATTGCGGGCAAGGGGCATCTTTTTCCGGGTTGTGCCAGCCGGACAGCGGAGCGACAAACACTACCAGGGACTTGTGCAGGTAATTGCGACCGATGCTGGCTTCTGTCCAGGTGGTCTGCCAAGCGTATTTACCTTTTACCGCGTAATCGCTCTCGTAGGATTTCAGTGTCAGGAAATACGGATACAAACGGCCGCCGCGACACACAATCCGGCGCTCGGTCTTGATGTTGGCCATTTGAGTAAAGGGATCGAAGTACCAGCGGATATCGTAGCCGTAGGCAAACTTCATGTCGTCGCCGCGCTTGCTGAACGCATAGGACCGGCCGGTGCCGTCTTTGTTCAGGCTCCACACATGTTGCGCTTCACCATCGCGGGAGATGAGCCAGTTGCCCACCCACTGGTCGGCTTTCAAGCGAGAGTCTGCACCCCAGCCCGGATACTGGGCCTCTTCGACCTGTTGTGCGGGGCGTTCCGCATCGGGGTGCGGTTGGTCAGCCGCCGTTTTGTCATCGGCCTGCGCATTGAGACAGAAGCCGACAATGGCAGTGACCGCGGCCCACAGCACAGGCCTGAAAAATCTCGAGGGAACAAAGCGATGCTGCTTCACAGCCTGTCTCCGCTTGCGCTTTATTCGTCCCTGAAGGGTTGGTCGCTCGACAGGGCTACCGGCAGGTCGCTCCTGACCTGGCCGGCAGCTGGGCGCTGAGTATTGGACCTTCACTATCCGGGTCTCGGCACTCAGTTACCCGCAGACGCAGTCTGCTGGCTCTCCTTGTGCTGATCCTCGTACAGGTTCGGGCACTCGGCACCGTGATTAGGGGTTTTCCAGTCCGGCAGGCGGCGCTGGAAGGCCAGAATGCCGCCGTTGTGCTGGCGCCAGTGACGACCGTCAATCACGTTGAAGTCTAGGGTGACAGGACTCCAACCGGTAAATTGCGCGTACACCATGCCACTGTTGCAGTGCAGGGTGCCGCCGGTGCGGATACGCACCGTGTCACCATCGATACGCCAGGAGATGGCAAAACCATGGGTGAGCTGGCCATCCTTGCGGAAGCCATGGGCAAACCCGGTGCCGTCAGACTTGAGCTGCCACACCAGTTGCTCGTCACCCTGCCCCACCACCAACCAGTTTCCCGCCCACTGGCGCGCGGTAGACTGATCCGGGGTCTGGTTCTGGGCGTTGGCGAGCATCGGCACGAGGAAAAAGACCGCAAGCACCAGGACATAGGCCTGCAGCAGGGATAGGAACACGGGACGGAAGGACAACTGACGCAACAACTTCATGCGGCACTCTTCTCTGTTGGGTTCTACGACTGGCGGTTATTTGAACAACCTATTTAAAGCCTAGTCGTAAATCTCAACAGTGGCAGCAGATGCGACAATTTTCTTTGTTTCCACGCCACAGGACACTAAGGGTCCTGTTTTTTGCGCGGGCGACGTAACCGGTACCACAGCAGTGCGCCTACGCCGAGCGCAATGATAAACTGCAGCGCTGCCCAGCCATAGATCGCGCTACCCGATGAGGGCTGCAGTTGCTCCCTCGCCCGCACGACATTGGCTTGCAGGCGCTGAAATTTTTCGATCACCTCGTTGCCGGGCGCCCGGTCAAGAATGGACTGGCGCAGCGCCTGCCATTCCTGGTCGAGCTGCGCGGTAAGTGCCGGGTTGCTCTGTGCCAGCTGTGGGCGCGCCTGGACATAGCCCTCACGCAATCCCAGCATCAACTGGTGGTAGGCGCTGGCGGTATCCCCCGCCTTATAGGCGGCCTGGGCCAGGTAGAGAAGTCCGGCAGCTCTCGCCAGAGGGTGCTGCAGGTGCGCCGTTTCCTGCGGGTGGGCGCGCCACCACATCAGCGCGTCGCGCGCTTCCGGGGGCAGCTCCGCCGGGCGCAGTACGGCCATGCCTGGCAGTCCCACCAGCGCGGGGAACTCCTGGGCGCGTTTGAGCGGAGGTGCCATTTCCGGTGCCGCGAACCCGGCCACCATCACAGCCAGCGCCCAGCGCTCGCGGCTGCTCAGGTCGCCATCAATGTCAGAATCGTGTGCGTCGTTGCGGGTGGGTTCGAGCACGTTGTAGAAATCGTACAGGCTCAGGTTGGCCATACGCGCGGGATTATTCAGCTGGCGCTCCGCCTGACGGGCGTCGCCGCGGTCTCCATGGCAGTGTCGACAGCGGTCCTGGTACAACGCCAGCGCCTCCTGCGCGGGAGGCAGGGACTCTGCCGGGGAGCGGGGTAGCTGGTACAGCGCGGCAAAACGGTCGGCGGCGGCATTTGCCCGTTGCCGTATTTGCGCCGCGGGTGCACGCTGTTCAATGGCACTGGCCAGGGCTCGCAGGTTGTCCTGTAGCTGGGTGCGGCCGGGCTTGTCGGGCAACTTTTCCAGCAACGCCGCTGCCGCCTCCACATTTCCTTTCTGCTGGCGGTAAAGGCCGCGATCGCGAACAGCACCCTCCTCCACCGCTTCGGGATAATCCACGGCGACAAATGACAGCAGGTTCACCGCGCGTGCGGCGGTGTTTCGATTCTCCTGATCGACTGCGGGCTGCGCCCACGCCAAAGCGCCCCCCAGCCAGAGGGCGAGAACAAACAGACAGAACAGATTCGGCGTTTTTCTGGGCATGTTGGCTGTGGCGGAAATTTTTGCGATACCCCGTTTTAGCCTAGCACCGCTGATCTGCGGCGCCGCCGGCGATGCTGTTTATGGATAACTGGCAGGCATAAAAAAACCCCGCTGAAGCGGGGTTTTGCGGACCGGGTTGATCAGCCTTTCTCGGCGCGCTCTTTCTCGATCAGGTAGTCCACCACTTCCAGCATCAGCTGCTGGCCATTGGATTTACCTTTCAGGCCCGGCAGCGACGTGCTGACGCGGTACTTGCCAGCAACCACCATTTCGGGGGTGCCACTGAGCTTGTAGGCGCGCTGCTTGGCCTGGCCCTGCTTGATCTTGCTGTTAATGGCGAAGGAGTTCAGCAGCTTGGCCGCCTTATCACCATCGGCGCCATTGTCTGTGAAGATCGCCGCGATGGCCGCATCATCTGGCTTCCAGGCACGGCCGTCACGGTCTGCGAACATTTTGCGCTGCTGGGCGATGGCGCTGAAGATCGGGTCATGCACCTTGTCGAGCGCACCCATGGCGTCCGCGACATAGAACATGCGCGCATGCACTTCCATCACCGGCTGCCAGATGGCCGGGATCTTCTTCAGAGCAACGTCGGCAGGCATGGTTTTCTGCCATTTCTTCAGCGGGGCCTCGAAGTGGTAACAGTGACCGCAGCCGTACCAGAACAGCTCGGTGACTTCGATTTTGCTGTCGTCGTCCTGGGCGACGGCCTGCGGCAGTACTTCGTAATGCTGACCTGCTTTGAATTTACCCGGGGTATCCTGGGCGCAGGCTGCAAGGCTCAGCAGCATGGTGAAAAGGGCGACAACGGCTCTCATAGGGACTTACTCCAAACTTTTATTCTGGGTGACGGGGCCAGTATGGTCTCCCCTAGCTGACGCCCGGCTGAATATAGACCGCCGAAATTATTGAAGTTCCCGGAGTCCGGTGCAACCCGGGTGCGGCAGCCAGAAACAAAAAGGCCGGTCAGCGACCGGCCTTTGGTGAACGGGCACCAAAATCGGCTGCCCGGTCAGTAAACGCTTACTCGGTCACGCCAGCCACATAGTTGGCCACCGCCTTGATCTCGGCATCGGACAACTGCTTGGCCGCGGTACGCATGATGCGGCTCTCGCCGTCGTTAGCACGGGTGCCTGCACGGAATGCTTTCAGCTGCTTTTCCACATACTCGGAATACTGGCCAGACAGGCGCGGAAAGCCTGCCGGGGCATTGCCCTGACCGGTCGGCGAGTGGCAGCCCATACAGGCGGGAACACCGCTGGATGCGTTACCGGCGCGGTAGATTTTGCGGCCCAGCGCCAGACCATCGACGTTGTCGCCGTTATTCAGCATTACCGAGAACGCCTCGGAGCCCGAAATCTGGATATTCTGGGAAGCGAAGTAGGCCGCGATGTCCGCCAGGTCCTGCTCGCTCATGTTGTCGAGCTGGCCGACCATCTCGGGTATCTGGCGATCACCGCTCTTGATGTCGTGCAGCTGCTTGAGGAGATACTTTTCACCCAGGCCGGCGATTTTCGGAAAGGTCGGTGCCGGGCTGTTGCCGTCTGCACCGTGACAGGCGGCACAGGCGGCTGCCTTCGTTTGCCCCACACTGGCGTCACCAGCGGCGTACCCGAACTGGGCAAATGCCACCATCCCCAAAGCCAGAGCGGCCTTCTTTATAATGCTGTTCATACGTCGTCCTGTTGCGCGCTGAAATTTTGCATCCGATCTTCGTTGCTGGCGGCTTACCATACGCCCGGCAGCCATCAGCGACGTTAAAACCGCGGCATTATATACTTGCGCGCCATCTGAGTGTACCGGGAAGACTCATGTCTGAATCCAATGTAGAACGAATCAATTTCCGCCGTGCGGAATTTTTAACCAGCGCGCCGACTCTGGCGGAGTGTCCGGAGGACTCCGGCGCCGAAGTGGCCTTTGCCGGGCGCTCCAACGCCGGCAAGTCCAGCGCCATCAATGCGCTTACCGACAACGGCAAGCTGGCACGTACCTCCAAGACCCCGGGCCGCACCCAGCTGATCAACTTTTTCACGTTGAGCGAACAGCAGCGTCTTGTCGACCTACCGGGATACGGCTACGCCAAGGTCGCGCGCTCGATGAAGGACGAGTGGCAACGGCACCTGGCCTTCTATCTCGAGCAGCGCCAGTGCCTCAGGGGCCTGGTGCTGCTGATGGACATCCGCCAGCCACTGAAGGAGTTCGACCTGCACATGCTCACCTGGGCGGTCAATTCCGGTCTGCCCGCGCATATCCTGCTCACCAAAGCAGACAAGCTGAAAAACGGCCCTGCCAACAATACCCGCTTCGCGGTCGAAAAAGAGCTGAAAACCCTGGAACTGGACAAGAACGTGACGGTTCAGATCTTTTCCGCGCCCAAGCGCAAGGGGCTGGACAAACTGGAGGCGCGCCTGAACCAGTGGCTGGCTCTGACGCCGGAGGGTAGCGGAAACGAACCGGCGGAGGGGGAGAACCCCGGCGAAGCGTAAGCGCTGGCAAGTCACTCAAGTAGGCGCGCAGGGTCGCCAGTTCCTGATCCAAATTCCAACGGGGGAGCAGACAAAGCCCGCTCTCCGGGTCCGCTGGGCAAAATACCCTGCAGCCCCGCACCGGATGTGAAATGGTCCGCCAGATTTCTACTAAACTGAAAACAACGGCGGCCAGAATCGTCTGGTAAGCGATGCGGGCGTGTCGCCATTGACACTCTCAGCACGCGGAGTCCGCGGTTTGTTCCGTTACCGGGCCGGTGACGCGGGCAAGAAATGACGGGCAAAAAAAAGCCGGCAGATTGCAGCTGCCGGCTAGGGGTCAGTGCCCTTGGGGACGGGCACCTTGGGGAACACGCCCAGGGGGACGGGCGCGCTCTTGGGTTCTCACCCAAATTCCACTGCATCCGATGCGTTTCCTTCAATACAAAGACTAAGCTGGGCCGCTGGGGTTCCCCACTCTTTTTCTTCGTGTTGCTCTCCGGTATTCGGATACCGGGAATGTATCCCACAAGCCTGCCCCGCTGGGATAAAAAATTCTGTTATTGAGACTTAATTCTCCCGGGCGGGCTAAATTTTCACTGACTCGTGCAATAAATCGACACGGCCACCGTCTTGCCGTGTCAACAGGCTTTCGCGAGATGTACAAATTTTGGGCAAAAAAAAGCCCCGATGGGGGTAGCTTCGGGGCGAGGGGCTTCTGACTAAGCTTTGGGGGATGATGCTTCAATTCAACGATCTTGCTTAGTTAGAGGGGCGGTTTCCGGTGGAGTTCCACCGGAAACCGAAAAATCGCAAAAAAATGGAAATTTTTAGTGCGCCTCGTCCCAGTTGGCCCCTTCCCCGAGGTCCGCTATCAGCGGCACATCCAATTCCGCGGCGGCCTGCATCAGTTCCGGAATTCGCTTGACCACCAGATCCCGCTCGTCGGCTGGCACTTCCAGTACCAGTTCATCGTGCACCTGCATGATCAGGCGGGACTTGAGTTTTTCTTCACGCAGCCACGTATCCGCCGCGATCATCGCGCGCTTGATAATGTCCGCTGCCGTGCCCTGCATCGGTGCATTGATCGCGGTGCGCTCCGCCGCCTGGCGCTGCATGCCGTTGCGAGAATTGATCTCCGGCAGGTACAGGCGGCGCCCGAACAGGGTTTCCACATAGCCCTTCTCCGCCGCCTGTTTGCGGGTGCTCTCCATATAGTCGAGTACACCTGGGTAGCGCTCGAAGTAGCGGTCGATATAGGTCTGGGCATCCGCACGCGGGATATCCAGCTGCTTGGCGAGGCCAAATGCACTCATGCCGTAGATCAGGCCGAAGTTGATTGCCTTGGCGCGGCGTCGCTGCTCATCGGTCACCTCGTCGGCCGGCACTTCGAATACCTCGGCGGCGGTGGCGCGGTGAATGTCGGCACCTTCGGCAAACGCATCCAGCAGCCCCTTGTCGCCGGACAGGTGCGCCATGATGCGCAGTTCAATCTGCGAGTAATCCGCGGCCACGATCACGCTGCCACCGTTAATCCGCGGATCAGCCACAAACGCCTGACGGATACGGCGGCCTTCTTCCGTACGAATCGGGATGTTCTGCAGGTTGGGGTCGGAGGACGACAGGCGGCCGGTGGCCGCCACCGCCTGGTGGTAGGAGGTGTGTACACGGCCGGTTGCCGGGTCGATCATCTGCGGCAGTTTGTCGGTATAGGTGTTCTTGAGCTTGGCCATGCCGCGGTACTGCATGATCAGCGCCGGCAGCTTGTGCGACAGGGCCAGTTCCTGCAACACCGGTTCGGCGGTGGAAGGTGCTCCCTTGGGGGTTTTCTTGATCACCGGGATCTCGAGTTTCTCGAACAGGATGGTGCCCAGCTGTTTGGTGGAGCCGAGATTGAATTCCTCGCCGGCTTCCTCATACGCCTGCTGTTCCAGCTCGCGCATTTTCTGCTCCAGCTCGCCGGACTGTTTTTTCAGCATCGCCGCGTCGATATAGGCCCCGTTGCGCTCGATATGCACCAGCACCGGCAGCAGCGGCATCTCGATCTCGTCCAGCACCTTTTCCAAACTCGGCTCTTTGGCCAGGCGTCCACTCAGGTCCTGGTGCAGGCGCAAGGTGATGTCGGCATCTTCCGCCGCGTAGGGGCCTGCCTTGTCCAGCTCGATCTGGTTGAAGGTGAGCTGTTTGGCACCCTTGCCGGCGATATCTTCAAACTTGACCGTGGATTCGCCCAGGTACTTCTGCGCGAGGCTGTCCATATCGTGGCGGCTGGCAGTGCTGTTGAGAATGTAGGATTCCAGCATGGTATCGCGTGCGATGCCACGCAGCTGGATATCGTAATTGGCGAGAATATGGCTGTCGTACTTGAGGTTCTGCCCCACCTTTTTGAGGCGCTCGTCTTCCAGCAGCGGTTTCAGTTTTCTCAGCGCGCTGTCGAAATCAACTTGCGCCGGAGCCCCCATGTAATCGTGGGCCAGCGGTAAATACGCGGCCTCGCCGGCTTCTACGGCAAAACTCACCCCTACCAGTTTCGCCTGCATGTAGTTGAGGCTGGTGGTTTCTGTGTCAAACGCGAAGATGTCAGCGGATTTCAGCTTTTCCAGCCAGAGATCGAGCTCTTTCTCATCGGTGATGATGCTGTAGTTTCGCTCCACTACGAGTGCTTCCGCCGCAGAGTCCGCGTCGTCACTGCCACCGAGTTCATCCACCCAGCTGCGGAATTCCAGCTCGCTGAACATTTCCCGCAGCTTGTCCGTATCCGGCTCGCTGTTGGCCAGTGTCTCCGGCCGGTAGTCCATTTCCACATCGGTCTTGATGGTGGCGAGCAAATAGGACATGTCTGCAGCCTGTTTGTGCTCCGCCATTTTCTTCGCCAGCGTCTTGGAACCGCGGAAGCCGAGTGGCGCGATTGCATCCAGGTCCGCGTAAATGTCTTTCAGGCTGCCCAGGTTCTGCAGCAGCGCCAGCGCGGTTTTCTCACCCACGCCTGGCACCCCCGGGATGTTGTCGGACTTGTCACCCATCAGGGCGAGGAAGTCGATGATCAGCTCCGGGCCAACGCCGAACTTTTCCTTCACCCCTTCCACATCGAGCACGGTGTTGGACATGGTATTCACCAGCGTCACCCCGGGGCGCACCAGCTGGGCCATGTCCTTGTCACCGGTGGAGATGATCACTTCGATGCCCTTGTCGGCAGCTTGCAGGGCCAGGGTGCCGATGACGTCGTCGGCTTCCACACCCTCGATGACCAGACGCGGCAGACCCATCGCATCGATGATGTCGTGGATCGGCTGGATCTGCGCACGGAGGTCGTCCGGCATGGGCGGGCGATGGGACTTGTAGTCTTCGAACAGCTCGTCGCGGAAGGTCTTGCCTTTGGCGTCAAAAACGACGACCACCGGGCTGTCCGGATGCTCCTTGAGGTGCTTGCGCAGCATGGAAATTACCCCCCGCACCGCGCCGGTGGGCTGGCCCTGGCTGGTGGCCAGCGGCGGCAGGGCATGAAAAGCACGGTACAGGTAAGAGGAGCCATCTACCAGGATCAGTGGCGCAGAAGAAGTCTTGTCGTTGCTCATATACAGAAGGGAAGCCAGATTGTGATTTGCAGGTCTTTTGTGGGGCGACAGGATAACCGCGATTGCATCTTTTCGCTCGCACCGACCACCCAGAATCAATCCGTCCACCGATACAGCGGCGCCAGTCATCGCACTGTCGCCCACCTCTCTCCGCCACCTTCTAGGCTTTGTATAGGGAAATTATGCAGAGGTTATCGAGATGGACGCCCGCTCTTTACTTTTGGGGCTGTTGGCCAGTGCACTGACCTGCGCGGCCTTCGCCACGGAAGAAACCAGTACCCAAGTATCCGGCACTGCGAACACACCGGAAACCATGGAACATGTGGAGGTCATTGGCTATCCGACGCCAGCGCCTTCCGCACAGGAAGCCGCCACGGACATACCGTCCAGTGCCGAACAGCTTGCACAGCAACAGCGACAGGAGCTGTTACGCGCGGCACGCCAGGCGCAATTGCAGCAACTGGAGGCGTTCCAGCTGGAAGGCAAACGCCTTGAAGGCGAGGAAGTGGCGCAGCAGGCCCCGGAACAGCTCAAGCAACTGGAGCCGGCCGCGCTGAAAATCGAGGCGGACAGCGAGCTGGAAGAAGAAGCCACCGCGATCGAGCCGACACAGGAAAATCAGCCGGAACAGGAACCACTGCAGGAACCCAGCTGAGCGCAGTTACCGGCTGCGATCGGGAATCGCACCCAGGCATTTGCGCGCATCGGCGAGCAACTGCGCCATCAGCGCAGGGTAATCCGCATCCGCCGGCAGGCGCGTGCCCAGTGGGTCCAGCGCCTCATAGCCGAGATTCAGGTGCCCCGCGGTCTGTCGATCCCGGTCGTTGGCAGGTACCTCACCGAACAGGCATCCGCGCGCCTGCCCGTTTTCGGACAATTCATGTGTCTCCAGCATGGCGCGGGCCCCATGCTGATGGCTGGCAGAGCTGCCGAGGCTATCCACCTTCACGCCGGCGGGGCCAAAAAACTGGCTGTATGCGGTGTGGGTGGAAACGATGGGGACGTCCCGATAGGCCCACAGAGCCCGGTCCTGAACTTTCTGCAGGTTCGCCATGGCGCGGGAAAAATCGCGCGCACGGGCGCGAATTTCCTCCGCCTGCGACGGGTTCAGTGCCGCCAGGCGCGTGGCGATATGTGCGGCCATCACCGCCGCGTTGCGGGGACGCAGCCAGATATGCGGGTCAGCCGCATCCGCGCCGTCAAATTCGTAGCCACCGGCCGCCAACAACCCCAGCTGCTTTTCCGCCGGCAACAATGCCATCTGCCGCGCCAGCACCGATTCCATTTCCGGCCCCAACCAGATCACCAGCTGTGCCGACTCCATCACCATGCGGTCGCTGATCTTTGGCGCATAGTGGTGGGGGTCTCCATTGCGCACCAGCTGCTTGATCGACACCTGTGGCCCGGCGACTTCACGGACAATCATTGCCAACGGCCTTATGCTGACCACGAGGGTCGCGGCTCCGTCACCGGGGCTTGCCTTTCCAACCGTTTCCACCGGTTCACCTGCATTCTGCTTTCCACAGGCGGCGAGAAAGAGTGCCAGGACGGCGATGAAAATCAGCGGGAATACAGATGTCGTCGGACGAATCTCGTGACTACCAGGCAATGTGACCACCACAGTTCGGTTTCCGGCGCTTGGCCGGTTGGGGTGAAAAAAAGTGCGATATAATCACACCCAGCGTACACTCGCCAGCCATTCACCCCACACCGCCGGGTTCGGGTAACGGGTAGCTCTCCGCCCCGTCTTTCATTCGTCAATCCACCGTCAGATCACAGGAGTCTCCCCTGACCGACAGCCAGCCGCTTATCCGCGCCCACAATCTCGGCCTTGAAATTGCCGGGCGGCAACTGCTCCGGGATATAACTCTCGAGTTGCAGCCCGCGGAAATCGTTACGGTAATTGGCCCCAACGGCGCCGGCAAAACCACCCTGTTACGCCTTCTCCTCGGTCTGACCCGCCCGACTTCCGGACGTGTTGAGCGTCGCGCTGGCCTGCGCCTGGGCTATATGCCCCAACGCCTGCAAATCGACGCCACCATGCCCATGACTGTTGGTCGTTTTCTGCAGTTGGGTATTAATGACGTAAAGGTTGCGGACGCTCTGGCGCGTGTAGGCGCCCCCCACTTGGCTGGTGCGCGCCTTGCAGATCTGTCCGGGGGAGAGATGCAAAGGGTATTACTGGCCCGCGCGGCGGCGCGAAAACCCCAGCTTCTGGTGCTGGATGAGCCCACGCAGGGTGTGGATGTCGGTGGCCAGGGCGAGGTGTATCAGTTAATCGCCCAGCTCCGCGACGAACTCGGCTGCGGCGTTTTGCTGGTTTCCCACGACCTGCATCTGGTGATGGCGGCTACCGACCGCGTGCTGTGCGTCAACCAGCATATCTGCTGTCATGGCCACCCCGAACAGGTGAGTAAGGATCCCGTGTACCTGGAAATGTTCGGTGACAAGCTTGCGCTCTACACCCACCAGCACAACCACCACCACGATCTCAGCGGCGAAGTGGTGGACGACTGCTGCGACCACGGTCATCTGCAGCATACGCACGGCGGCGACAAGTCGGATAGCAGTGATCGAGGCGAGCCGTGAGCGAGTTTACCCAATTGTTATACAGCCAGTTTCTCTGGTACGCCCTCATCGCCGGCCTATTGGTCGCGCTGGTCAGCGGGCCCCTGGGGTGTTTCGCAGTATGGCGACGGATGGCCTACTTCGGTGACACCCTCGCACACTCCGCACTCCTCGGGGTAACCCTGGGTTTTGTACTGCATGTCCAGCCGACCCTGGCCGTGGGCGCAAGCAGCTGCCTGTTGGCGCTGCTGCTAGTCTATTTCCAGCGTCGCCAGGACCTTTCGGTGGACACACTATTGGGGATTCTTTCCCACTCCATGCTGGCGCTGGGGATCATCACCATCAGCCTGCTGGATATCAATGTAGATCTGCTGTCTCTGCTGCTGGGCGACCTGCTGGCGGTTTCCCCCCAGGACCTGACCCTGATGGCTGCCGCCTCTGCGGTTATCGCCGTGCTGCTGTTAGTACTGTGGCCCAAACTGCTGGCGTTTACCCTGCACGAAGAGCTCGCGGCAGTGGAAGGCGTTCGGGTTGAGCGAATAAGACTGGCACTGATGTTGATGCTGGCGCTGCTGATTGCCATCGCCATGAAGGTGGTGGGCGTACTCCTGATCACTGCCCTGCTGATCATTCCAGCCGCCGCTGCCCGCCGGATTTCCACAACGCCCGAACAGATGGCCGGCTTCGCCTCGCTGATCGGCTGTATATCCGTACTGATCGGCCTCGCAGCCTCGGTACTCTGGGACACGCCGGCAGGTCCATCCATCGTGCTGGCAGCGGGCGCTCTTTTCATGCTCGGCCAACTCCGAAGGGCCGACAGCTAAGACGCTTGCTCTAGCGCCCGGCACCGCGCCGCCTATTCTGACGCTGCTGAACTCGCTCGCTGCCAGCGCGGTGAAATCCATACACGGTAAGTCCGATGCCAATCAGCATCAGCACGAACACGGCCAGGCCCACATAGAAAATTAGCGCGTCAGACATGTTGCTACCGATGCGCCAGGAGCGCGGATACTTTCACGTAGATACCGAATGCCAGAATTGTGGGAACCCACAACGCGGTAAACAAACCCTGCTCACGATATCCGTTGAACCAGAGATAGCAGGACAGTGCAAACGCGATGGCTACCGCGAGAAAGATAAACAGATCGGATAACCGGAACATGTACGGCTCCTTGTCCTTCAGAGATTTAATCTTGCCAGAACCCGATGGCGGCAATTAGCAGACCCGCTATGGCGATCGAGGCCGGAATTCTCAGGCCGGGAATGCCGAATACTGCCACCATGGATGGCGCCCATCCGAACAGCCCCAATACCAGCCAGACCGCCCATGGCAACACCACGACAAGCCCGGCATAGCCGAGCCAACGCCGCCTGTTTAGCACGGGCCAGTGCCTGAAAATCGAATCTGTGTACGCATCGTCTAACCACCGCCAGGCTTCTATGCAGACTAGCCCATTGCGGCAAAAAGCGCTCGAGTCTTGCGACAGCGCCTTTCCGGGCGACGATCAGGTGGGATATTTAAGAAGCGTCATGTGTAAGAGGTTCACGCCCCAGTGGGTGAGGACGCAGGCCCAGAAGCTTCCGCGTAGCTGCCAAACCAGTGCATACCCCAGCCCGGCAACTGCAACCAGCGTCAACAGCACAGGCGATGCGGCCCAACCAGTGTGCAGGGTGGTAAATAGTGCAGTGACCAGAATGGTTGGGAGCCAGCGCCATTTATGTAGCCACTCCCCCAGGCCCCGCTGCAATATCCAGCGAAAAAACCCCTCTTCCGCGATACACACAACCAGCAGGTTGATCAACGCAGCGATCGCAATGGTCGCGGTAAGTTTCGGGTAAACACCCAGCAACACAATCCCGGCCACTACCGGCACGGATATGGCTGCGGCGATAACCGGCAGGTCCGCGCGCTTCAGAGGCTGTGGCCGCAGCAACATAAAAATTACAAAGGTCAGGGCAATCACCGCCTTTGCCGGGCGGAAGCTGGCATAGATGAGATTGCCATCTGCATCGTTGTAAGGCGGCAGCACCGTGATGTGCTCATTACCGGGGATTAGGCCGCTGTTTACAGTGAACATCAAAACACCGGTAAGCAGGAAACTGGCCGTTTTTTTCCCACCGCGGGTATTTTCGATCGCCACCAGGCCCAGCCAGATTGTCGGCGCAAATACACCGACCCAACCAAACGGAATGGCGAGCAGGCAAAGAAATACGGCGGGGAGCCATAAGCTTTTAGTGTCGAAAGGCTCGGCGGCGCGAATTACCGGCGCGCCCTGTTGAACGTTAAGCGAAAACATAGAAAATCCATTTTCAGGTTCGGTAAAAAGGGCAGGCGCCATCATAGCCCCTGCAGAGTCCAATTTCCGTGATCGGGGGCAAGCTACCCCTTATACGTAACTCGCATAGATCGGTAAGTCAGCTTCATCTTTGCCGGATCCAGTGGTGCCTTGAAAAACCCATGGTAGTGGCCGCGCGGGTTGATCAACACCACCTGGGATCCGTGATCAACGGTGTAGTCACCGTCTTCCAGTGGAACCTTGTTGAAAGGTACATTCAGCTGATTGGCGAAGCGCTTCAGGTTAAGGAACTCCCCGGTGACCCCGGAAAATTCAGGATTAAAGTAGCGCACGTAATCGTGTAATTTTTCTGGCTCGTCCCGTTGCGGATCGACCGAGACCAGCAGGATATCCGTGTCCTCGCGGGTTTTTTCGTCCAGTGTCTGATAGAACGTATTCAATGTGGCCAGGGTTGTCGGGCAGACGTCCGGGCAATGGGTAAAGCCGAAAAACACCAGGGTCCAGCGACCCGCCAGCTCGGTGGTACTGAATGTATTGCCGGTGTCAGCGACCAGTTCGAATTCGTCGAGGATCCTCGGGCGCTCCAGCTTTATCGCGCCATTGGCACGCAGCTCTGTATCGGTGATCACACGCGGTTGATTCATTTTATTGAGAAAACCCGCCACGACCGCCAGCATAAACAGCACCATGACGGCGACCGTTATATAGATACCCCGCTTCTGGTCCGGTGTGTGCTGTGCGTTCTGACTCATATTCAGACTCCGCTGGTAGGCAATGCGACCAGATAGTGATCCAGCAGCATGATGCAGAACAGTGCCATCAAATAGATGATTGAATACTTGAAGGTTTCCATGCCTGCGTTGGGATTTTTATCCCGCAGCATTTCTACCGCCCAGTAGAGGAATCCAACCCCCAATACCACTGCACCAAGCAGGTACAGCCAGCCGAGCATTGCGGTCGCGAAAGGAAGCAGGCTCACCGCAAACAATATGATGGTGTACAGCAAGATATGTACCTTGGTGTATTCCACCCCGTGGGTAATCGGCAACATGGGAATTTCCGCTTTTGCATAATCATCTCTGCGGTGCACTGCCAGCGCCCAGAAGTGGGGTGGTGTCCAGGCAAAAATAATCAGTGCGAGCAACAGTCCATGACCGTGCATGTCGCCGGTAACAGCAACCCAGCCAAGCAGGGGCGGCGCGGCTCCGGCAAGTCCGCCAATCACAATATTCTGGGGGGTCGCGCGCTTGAGGAACATGGTGTAGACGACCGCGTACCCGAGCAGGGAAAACAGCGTTAGCCAGGCGGTCAGCGGGTTGACGAAGGCGAGCAATATGGCCATGCCGCTGCAACCAAGGGCAAGGGCGAATACAAGTGCCTTTTGTGGCTCCACCCGGCCCCGAGCGACCGGGCGGTTGGTGGTGCGGGCCATTTTCAGGTCGATCCGGCGATCGACCAGGTGATTCACCGCGGCGGCGGAACCCGCGCACAGGGCAATGCCAAGATTACCCAGCAGCAAAATATCCAGCGGCACCATTCCCGGGACCGCGAGCAGCATCCCGATCACAGAGGTGAGTATCATCAACATCACCACCCGCGGTTTGGTAAGTTCATAGTAATCGCGCCAGCTGGCGCGTTGGACACTTACGGCCTCGGTACTCATGGTTACCACCTCTTTTTCGTTATTATGCTGGCCTTATTCCTTGTGGCCTCATTCGTGGCACCGAACGCTGTTCCAGTTCGGTGGCGGGAAACACGCCGCCCGGCATGTTTCCTTCAATTCTTGCTCCCAACTGCTCGGGTATATTCAATTAATTCGGTTTTATTGCCGGCTGCACCGTATTGATGCGATAGCAGAACGTCAACAGGCTCAACAGCAACAGAGCGGCACCAGCGTTATGCGCTACCGCTATCGGTAGCGGCAGAAACATCACAACGTTCGCAATTCCCAAACCCACTTGCAAGCACAATACCACCAGCAGCCCCTGTGCCCAGCGTCGGGAACCGGCACGCCAGGTGAGCACCGCCAGCAGGGTCACCAGCAGCGAAACGATTAGTGCGCCAATGCGATGGGCAAGGTGGATTGCAGTGCGTGCGTCGCTCTCCAGCGCACCCCCCAGATAGTTTGGGCCGATGTGCTGTGCAACATTAAATCCCTGGGAAAAATCCGCTTCGGGCCACCACTGGTTATGACAGGTGGGGAAGTCCGGACAAGCGAGGGCCGCGTAGTTTGAGCTGGTCCAGCCACCAAGGGCGATCTGCAGCCCAACGGCAATGACGGCAATCACCGCGAGCGGTCGCAGCTTTTGCAGCGCGGAAAATTCGTGTGGGGGAATTAGGCGTTTTCGATAGCGCAATCGCTCCGCCAGCATCCACAGTACCGAGAGCGTGGCCATTCCACCCAGCAGGTGCGCGGTCACCACCTGAGGCCAGAGTTTCAGCGTGACCGTCCACATGCCAAACGCGGCTTGTAGCACGATCAAGCCCAGCAGGATATGGCTCTGGATAAACCCCCGATGTCCGCGGCGACGCCAGAACATGTAGGTAAGACCAGCAACCAATAACAGGAGCATGCCGGCAAAATAGCGGTGCACCATTTCCGGCCAGGTTTTGTCGGTTTCCACGGGCGTATCGGGGAACGCCTGGTTGGCGGCCGCGATTTCATGGCCCTCATTGGGCCACAAAAGATGACCGTAACACCCGGGCCAGTCCGGACAGCCGAGCCCGGCATGGCTGAGGCGGGTGAAGGCTCCAAGCACCACCACCACCAGCGCAAGGGCGGTGCCGATCAGCGCCAGGCGAAAACGCCAGTCTTTTTTGTAGTTTTTCCGCAGCGCGGTAATGTCCGATTCCACATCCATTTCGCTCTCTCCCGGGTGAATGTTGCTGGGGGCCGCTGTGTTGGGCCTCTACTTCTCGTAGGAGTACTTCAGCAGTCGTTTGATGTCCTTGAGCAGCTGGTTGCCGCTGTGGCTATTGTCATAAACCATCATGGCGAAGCCATTCTGATCTACCAGCAGTGCGCTCGGTCGTGCCAGCTGTGCGTGGTCACTGTCCGCCAGCCACTGGTCAATCTGGTGCTCGTCGGCAGTGGTAAAGCGGAGGCGCGGGTGCGCGCTGGTGAGCGCCTGGTGGCGCAATTCGGTTAGCGGTTGCCCCGTTACCAGGATGCGCTCTACCCGCTCCGCCTTTTCACTGAGGCGTATGTGTACCTGGCGGGTGGTATACAGGAGCTTCTCGCATTCTTCCGCGCATGTCTCGCCACCCACGATCAGGTAGCGCCACCGAGGTTCGTCATTGGCCAGACTGACCAGGCCGCCATCGCGCGCGCTCAGGTCGATGTCGGCAACGTTTTGCGCCGGGGTTAGCAGTTCGCCCTGATTGACGGTGTCCACAGGCATGCCCCAGCCCGTGTAAAACACAATGTACGCGGCCAGTATGGGGAGTGCTACTGCAGCAAATACCGTAAAGCCGGCCAAGCGGCTCAGGCCCGACGGTTTGCTTTGGCGGACGTTGTTGTCTGCGAAAGATGCGTTTTCGGTATGCGTGTTCTCTGCCACGGTTTGTACCTCGCTGCTACGCCGCGTCTCCCGGAAGTTGGCCACAAAGACCTGCGCAGAGGCCCGGGCGCGCGCGTTCGTTATTGTTATCGATTGATTATCGCTTTTCTGTCGGTTTTTTAAACCACTTTTGACGTATCCGCTCGCGCAAATTGGTCGCCGCCAGCAGCCACAGCACAAACAAAGCTGCAGCCATGGAGAACCACTGTACTGCATAGCCCCGGTGCTTTTGGGGATTTGTACTCACAAGCTGCCAGTCTGTGAGCAATGCCGTATCGGAATCTGCGCTGAGACGAATATGCCACTGTGGAAACTGGAGGCTTAGTTGACGGCCTAGATGAGTATCCAGTGCCTGGATGCGTGCGTGCGACACCACTTTGGAAGGTGTACCACCCGGTACGTCGCCCGTTGACTCCCCTACCGGGTACAGAAAGCCGGTTATGACTTTGGCGGCCAACGGGTAGGCTACTTCCGGAAGCTGTGTTCGATCCCTGCCGGCCGGTAGCCATCCCCGGTTGATCAGCCAGCGGGACTTGCCGCGTTCGCTGTCACCGGTTTCAAACACCTGCAAGATTTCATAGCCGACACGGCCATTGCGTGTGCGGTTGTCGAGATATAGATATTCGTCGGTGTAAAAGCCGAGCAGGCGTACGGGCGTGTAAGTTTGGGGGGTTGTTAACTCGGTAATCTTTACCGGCTGTGACGATAGGCGTGCATCGACTGTATCGAGTATCTGCTGTTTTTCCCCGGCGCGCTGCAGCTGCCAGTTACCGAGTCCAATCAGCAGGGGAAACAGGCACAGGCACAGGAGGCTGAGAGGCCAGCTACGGATAAATGCTACACTGGCGGCTCGCGACGGTTCTCCCATATCCGTGGAGGGTGATTCGGTCCCGGAGATTAATGCACTGTCGTCCTTGAGAGACGACTTTTTCGGAACTGTCATGCCAATAAGTACTTCTATAAATGGCGTTAAATTATGTGGCTTAAAGCAATAATCGTGTTGTTGTTTCTCGCCGTGCTGGCCAGCCTGACCAGCGCTCTCGTTTTTTTACTGCGTGACATGGGTGCGCCGGAATCCAAGCGTACTCTGTATGCGCTGGGAATTCGTATTTCGCTTGCAACCCTTTTGTTGATCGCCATCTGGTATGGGTTCGAAAGTGGAACGCTATCCAATACCGCACCCTGGGCTAACAAGTACTGATTGGTTGAGTGAATGAGGTGGATGCCCGATACATCCACCCATTGCTCTCATTTTTTATGCACCCAACACATAGACGAAGATAAACAGCCCTACCCAGACAACGTCCACAAAGTGCCAGTACCAGCTTGCGGCCTCGAACCCGAAATGATCATCAGGCTTGAAGTGATGCGCAATCACTGAACGCAACAACATGATCAGCAGCATGATCGTACCCAGAGTCACATGCGCACCGTGAAATCCGGTGAGCATGAAGAAGGTGGTACCGTAGATACCGGACTCCAGGGTAAGCCCAAGATGCTTGTAGGCTTCCATATATTCTTCAATCTGGAAGAACAGGAAGGCTGCGCCGAGTACGACGGTAGCACCGAGCCACAGGTTGAAGGCCTGGCGCTTGCCTTTTTTCATAAACACATGCGCGATATGCACAGTGACACTGGAAGCGAGCAGTAACACGGTATTCAGTAACGGCAGGTGCCAGGGGTCAATGATTCCCTTGGGCCCCACTACCTTGGCCGCATCGCCAGCCACCGCCTGATCGGGCGTTACCATGAGCGGCCATGTATTCTGGAAGCCTTCCCAGAGCATATTGGACGAGCCGCGGTCACCTTCACCGCCGAGCCACGGCAGGGTGAAAGTGCGAATGTAGTACAGGGCGCCGAAAAATGCCGCGAAGAACATCACTTCCGAGAAGATGAACCACCCCATTCCCCAAACGTAGGAACGCTTGAGCTGGTCGCTGTTGAGCCCCTGCATATTTTCCTTGATTACCTCGGCAAACCAGAACCACAGGACCGTGGCCATGGAGATTGCGCCGGCAAAGAAGATATAGGAGCTGCCGCCATTGACCCAGCTGGCGGCGCCAAAGGCCGTCAGGAATATGCCGATGGTGGCGAAGATAGGCAGCCGGGACTGCTCGGGAACATAGTAGCTGCTTTCAGTGGCCATAGTTTCTTATCCCTCTCGCTCGGGGTCGGTATTTTTGTTGTTCGCTTGTTTTGTCAATCTTTCCGTGACATCGAACAGCGTGTAGGAAAGCGTGATGGTATTTACGCCGGGCGGCAGGTCCGGGTCGACAATAAATCGGAGACCCAGTTGTGCAGTTTCACCGGCGGCGAGTGACTGCTGGTTGAAGCAGAAACACTCGGTTTTATGGAAATAACTGGCAGCTTTGAATGGCACCAGGCTGGGAATCGCCTGCCCGATCATATTGCGATCGGTGGGGTTGTAGGCGTGAAACACCGTGTCAACGGCCTCCCCTGGATGGACTTTCATTTCCACCACACCCGGCTTGAATTCCCACGGCATGTTTTCGTTGTTGCTGGCAACAAACTGCACTTTCACTGTCCGCGCGGTATCCACAGCGGCGGGCACCGCTTCGTAGCGATCGCCGGTTTTGCCGTTGAGACCGGTAATCTCGCAGAAGGCGTCGTACAGCGGCGGCATGATGAATAGCGCAAAGCCGAGCATACTGACCGCGAGGGTCAGCATTTTCACGGTGGTCTTGGCGTTTGCGCTCATTGCCATATCGGTGTCCTGCCTCTAACTCAACGCACAACCGGCGGTGTGCTGAAGGTGTGGTACGGCGCCGGTGAAGGCACTGTCCACTCCAGCCCCTGCGGATCCTCCCAGACCTCGTCGGTGGCTTTGTGACCGCCGCGAACCGTCCGGATCACATTGAACAGGAACACGATCTGAGCTGCGCCGAACAGGAAGGCGCCCACACTGGCGATCTGGTTGAAGTCGGCAAACTGCAGGGCATAGTCCGGGATACGGCGGGGCATACCGGCGAGACCCACAAAGTGCATCGGGAAGAAGGTGACATTCAAGCCGACAAATGCCATCCAGAAATGCACCTTGCCCATGGTCTCGTTGTACATGTTGCCGGTCCACTTGGGCAGCCAGTAATACACGCCGGCAGTGATCGAGAAGATCGCGCCGGGCACCAGCACATAGTGGAAGTGTGCCACCACGAAGTAGGTGTCGTGGTACTGGAAGTCAGCAGGGGCGATGGCGAGCATCAGCCCCGAGAAACCACCCAGGGTAAACAGGATCACGAAAGCGATGGAGAACAGCATCGGTGTTTCGAAGGTCATCGAGCCGCGGAACATGGTGGTCACCCAGTTGAACACCTTCACCCCGGTGGGCACGGCGATCAGCATGGTGGCGTACATGAAGAACAGCTCACCGGCTATCGGCATTCCCACGGTAAACATATGGTGGGCCCACACGATAAAGCTGAGGAAGGCGATAGATGCCGTGGCGTAAACCATCGAGCTGTAGCCGAACAGCGGCTTGCGCGCAAAAGTGGGAATGATCGCCGACACGATACCGAAGGCCGGCAGGATCATGATGTACACCTCGGGGTGTCCAAAGAACCAGAATACGTGCTGGAACAGGACCGGGTCACCACCACCGGCGGCACTGAAGAAGCTGGTACCGAAGTGGATATCCATCAGCATCATGGTCACGACACCTGCCAGCACCGGCATTACCGCAATGAGCAGGTAGGCGGTAATCAGCCAGGTCCACACAAACAGCGGCATCTTCATCAGGGTCATACCCGGTGCGCGCATGTTCAGGATGGTGGCGACAATATTGATGGCCCCCATGATCGAGGAGGCACCCATGATATGGATGGAAAAGATGAAGAAAGTTACGCTCGGCGGCGCGTATTCAGTGGATAGCGGTGCGTAGAAAGTCCACCCGAAATTCGGTGCACCACCTTCCATGAACAGGGTGGACGCCAGCATCGCGAAGGCGAACGGCAGGATCCAGAAGCTCCAGTTATTCATGCGCGGCAGCGCCATATCCGGAGCACCGATCATCATCGGCACCATCCAGTTGGCGAGGCCAACAAAGGCTGGCATCACCGCACCGAACACCATGATAAGGCCATGCATGGTGGTCATCTGGTTGAAAAATTCCGGCTGCACAATCTGCAGGCCGGGCTGGAAAAGTTCGGCGCGGATAACCAGCGCCATACAACCGCCTAGCAGGAACATCGTAAAACTGAACCACAGATACATCGAGCCGATGTCTTTGTGGTTAGTCGTGTAGAGCCAGCGGGTAAAACCGGGTTTGGGACCGTGTGCCATAACTAAACTCCTCTCGGCTCCTGCTTACTTATTCTTGAAATTGAGAATGTCGATGGGCTGCACGGTGTCGCCCATATTGTTGCCGAAGGCATTGCGCTGGTAGGTGATGACCGCGGCCAGGTCCACTTCACTCAACTGCGCGCCAAAGGCCTGCATCGCCGGATTCTTCGACGAGCCGTTTACCACCATGCTCATATGGCCATCCAGTGCGCCGGTGGCGATTTTGGAACCGGCAATGGCCGGGAAGGCACCGGGCACACCCTGGCCGTTCGGCTGGTGACAGGCAGCACAGGTACTGGCATAGATTTTTTCGCCGCGCTCGTAGAGCTCGTCGAAGGTGAAGGTCTTGTTGGTCAGCTCCTTGATGCGCGCGGCGGCTGCGGCGCGATCACTCAGCCACGAGTGATACTCGTCTTCCGGCACCGCCTTGACCACAATCGGCATAAACCCGTGATCCTTGCCGCACAGTTCCGCACACTGCCCGCGATAGATTCCCGGCTCATCGATACGTGTCCAGGACTCATTCACGAAGCCCGGAATAGCGTCTTTTTTCACCGCGAGATCCGGCACCCACCATGCGTGGATCACGTCGTTGGCGGTAATCAGGAAACGGATTTTCTTGTTGACCGGCACCACCAGCGGCTCATCCACTTCCAGCAGGTAATTTTCGTTTTTTGGCTGCTGGTTATCGATCTGTGCGCGGGGGGTGGCGAGATTGGAGAAGAAGGAGACATCGGAACCCAGGTAGTCGTATTTCCACTTCCACTGGTAGCCGGTGATCATGATATCGAGATCGGCTTCCTTGGTGTCATAGATATCGTAGAGGGTTTTGGTAGCGGGAATCGCCATACCGACGAGAATCAGCGTGGGGACAATGGTCCAGGCCAACTCCACAAGCGTACTTTCGTGAAACTGCGCCGCCTTGTAACCCTTACTTTTGCGGTGACGCCACATGCTGTAGAACATCACCCCAAACACCACAACGCCGATTGCCACGCAGATCCAGAAAATCAGCATGTGCAGATCGTAAGTGGTTCGGGATACTTCGGTTACCCCCTGGGTCATATTGACCCCCCAGCGCGCTACGCCCTCTTCCGCTTTCTGCGCAGTTTCCTGTGCAAAAGCTTCGGACGCGGTGGCCGAGATGGTCAGGAAGGCGAACAGCCGTTTTAAGCCCATCAACATCGCCTGCAGATCTCCATGTTTGTTATTCTCGCGGGCCGCTTTCCTGCGGTCACATCACAGCGGTTCTGCCACAGGAATAACCCGTGCACAGCCGCGGTGCTGTAAACCACAAGACAGCAAAACCCTGTAACAGCGGTTGGCCGTTCGGAAGACTGGAGTCTGCCCCCGATCCGAAGATCGGGTTATGTTCCACACATCATCATGTGGACATGCTGTAGTAAACCAAGACTACATACACTGTTCGCACACCGGGCGAGGACCTCGACTGCGCGATACTGCTTATCAGTGCAACTTGTTATTTTTTACTTCAGATGTCGTCGCCCGGAAGGTACAACCAACAACCTGTGTCTCTTGTCGCATCTAGCAGCCTCAAAAGAAACACATCGCCAGAAGAAAGTCAATTAAACCGCCAACTTACATGAAAAATTCACGGGCCCGACAAAGTGCCATTTCGCGCCGTTTTGCCGCGCCCTACGTGCGGGTCTGGCAACTCGCCTGGCCCATGATCCTGAGCAACATTACCGTGCCTCTGCTCGGGGCTGTGGACACGGCCGTGCTCGGCCACCTGCCCAGCCCGGAATATCTTTCCGGTGTTGCCATTGGCGCCAGCGTGATCTCCATGCTGCTGTGGGCGTTCGGTTTTCTGCGTATGGGCACCACCGGGCTGGTCGCCCGCGCCAAGGGCGATCGCGCCGGCGCGGCCTGGCTGCTGCGCGCACTGTGCCTCGCGGTCGTGCTGGGTGCGCTGCTGCTTGTACTCGCCTCGCCCCTGCTCTCATTGATTACCCATTGGATGAATGCCAGCACCGAGGCCCGTCCCCACGCGCACGATTACCTGCAGATTCGCCTGCTCAGCGCACCACTGGCACTGGCAAACTTTGCCCTGCTGGGTTTTTTTATCGGCCGCCAGGACAGCCGTGCCCCACTGATGATTCTGGTGATCGCCAACCTGCTGAACATCCTGCTCGACCTGATCCTGATACTGGGACTGGATATGGGCGCGAGGGGCGCGGCCTGGGCGTCGGTTAGCGCTGACCTGTGCGGTTTCACCATGGGTATCTGGCTGCTGCGCCAGCGCCACCGCCCCGCACTTGAGGAAATGCAGGCTGTCCTGAACCGTGCGGATTTCTGGCCATGGCGGAATGGGGGCCCCTGGTACGAACTACTGCGTATCAACACCGACCTGTTTATACGCACCTGCCTGCTTCTGTTTACCCTGACATTTTTCACTGCACAGGGAGCCGCACAGGGGGATACCATGCTGGCTGCGAATGCCATTCTGCTGCAACTACTGATGATGACATCCTATGCGCTGGACGGCTTCGCGCACGCGACTGAATCCCTGGTGGGACGAGCAATAGGCCGCGGCTCCATGGCGCAGTTCAAGCGCACCAACGCCGCCGCTGGCACATGGGCGCTGGCCTCCGCGGTGCTGATTACGCTTGTGCTGATTGCCGGAGAAAACTGGATTTTGCCGCTGTTTACGAATATTCCCGCGGTGTTGAGTGCTTCCGGAGAGTTTTATCCCTGGCTATGCGCGCTGCCTCTGGTGGCAGTCTGGAGTTATCAGCTTGACGGAGTTTTCATCGGGGCGGGAAAAAGCAGGCAAATGCGTGACACCATGTTCATCGCCACTGTGATGGTGTTTTTACCCTGCTGGTGGTTTACACGACATTGGGGTAACACTGGCGTCTGGTTCAGCCTTTTTTTGTGGTTTGTCGCACGCTCCACCGGATTAATGGTCTACTTTTGTAACTACACTAAAAACAACTACTGGCGGTAATTGGAGATACGGTACCGAGTCCACTTCCAGCGTTAAGCAGTCTTGTCCGCTCGCTTGAGAAGGGCCGTGAAAATGGTCCGGTGGGGTTCAGCAGACAAAGAAACGTGGAGGCGGTTTCGCCGTTTTCGCATTGATGTATGTCTGACGATTATCAACTTATTCAGCAATGTATTGACCGTGCCGTCGCCGCGGAGCAGGCGCGCGGGCGCTTTCGTCGCTCATTACACGATACCCTGCCAAGCCTGCACCGCAGCATTCATCTGCCACCGCGGGACGCACCCCTCCACATCACCTGCTTCGTGATTCGCTATATCCAGGCCATTCCCGGCTGGCTCCAGCGGCTCGATGAAATGTGTCACGCCGGCGGCCTGAACTTCCATCCGGTGCGCGAACTGGTCCTGCACAGCTTTAGTGAAATCCCGGAACGCCAGCCCCATGAGCACGGCCTGGGCTCCATTCTCGACGAAGCCTACCTGGCCCATCGCACCATGGAAGAGATCAACGACTTGCTACAGCCGCTTTGCGGCACACCACTACTGCCAATGGACCCGATGGTGGCGAATCTGGTGGTGCGGGAGTTGTTGGGAGAGTCCCTGGCCTGCCAGTTGGATGATCTTGCAAACATACTGCTGCAGCGATTTGAACTGGCGGAACTGGATCCGGCCCGGCTGGTGTCAATGATCCTGCACAAACAGCGCTATGAAGACACACCGGGCGAGTGGCCGGACTTTGCTCACCACATGCAGATCGAGATGCGCCCCCCCTCCCTGCCCCGGCATGTGGATCTGTCCCACTAGGGGCCCTATCCATTAGGGGCCCTATCCATCGTCACCGCGCGACAATCTGGCTCCAGTTACTGAAAAAATCTGTCTCACCCTGCACCAGCGAGCGATTCAGATCGTCCGCCTTGCGGTGTATTGTCTTGTTATAGAAGTACAGGCTGCCGCCACGCAGCGTAAAGCCCTTCGGGTTGTCGGTCAGCAACTGATAAAAAGCTTCCTGGCGCTCCAGGTATTGCAGCACCCGTCGCTTGCTGAAGCGTCCCTCGCGGTAGGTATTGAAAATATTTTCCTGTAACTGCTGGTCGCTCAGCGCGCGGGCCTCGGGAGAAATCCTGCTTACCTCCAGCAAGCGGCTGACGTCCGCACGCAGGTCATCCAGATAACGATCCGCGGCCTCTGCGGCAATTTTCGCGCGATAGATGGCCTTCTTGCGTCTTGCCTGAAACTGTTCGCTTTTGGCGGTATCCAGGCTCCAGATCTCCTTTTTTGCCATTTCCGCAAGCGGTCGGAAAATGGTTTTATGCTGACGATTGGTATTTACCGTGAGTCGCTCGCACACTTCCAACGCGGCCTGCCAGTCGGAAAACGGCTTGCCGTCGTAAACGGCAGCGGGCAACGCCGCAACACGCTGCTTCAAACGCTGTTCTTCGAACTTTAGTTGTTGAGGATTTTTGCTCCAGTCCGTTGCCTGCAACGTGAACAGAGACAGCAACCCCTGATTGGCGCAACGGGTGATCAGATGTGCAGTCTGCGCCTGCTGTTGCTCGCGGACCTCACGATAGTGATCCAAACCGTAAAGTGCAGCGATGATAATGACGGTCGCCAGTGCAATCAGGGGGTAGAGTTTTTTCAAGGGAATATTTTTCGCGGCTTATTTTTTATCGGCCGGCCCGGAGGGCGGCTGCAGTATTTTTACTGCGGTTTCTTCCACTTCCCTGTCATCGGTTTGATTCACGCGAGTGTCCAACTCTCGCGGAGAGGCCTGCAGGCGGATCTCATCCTTGAAGCCACAGGCTACACATTCACGATAATTTTTATCACCGAGTACGTAATTGACTATTTTGTCCATCTCGCTGCAGCGGGGACATACGGCGCCGGCAATAAAGCGGCGCTTGATGGGCTTTTCAGCTTTCTGGTCATTACCCATGGGTTACCTCATTCAATACCCGAGTGTCGCAACAGCGCGTCTATTTTAGGCGGGCGGCCACGAAATTCTGCGAACAGGTCCTGAGCTTCGCGGCTTCCGCCCTGCTCAAGCACAGTGGTGAGAAATTTTTTGCCAGTACCTGAGTCAAATATGCCGTTTTCCTCAAACAGGGAAAAGGCGTCTGCACTCAATACTTCTGCCCATTTGTAGCTGTAATAGCCGGCTGCATATCCACCGGCAAAGATATGGCTAAAGCTGTTCTGGAAACGATTGTCCGGGGATACCGGTACCACCGACACATTGGCCCGCACATCGTTGATCAGACGCTGGATTTCATTGGCATTGGCGCCTTCTGGTCGCGAGTGCAGCAGGAAATCGAACAGGGCAAATTCTAGCTGGCGCACGGTAAACATCGCTGACTGAAAATTTCTTGCCGCAAGCATCTTTTCCAGCAGCGCCTGGGGCAGCGATTCGCCCGTCTGGTAATGGCCAGCGATCATCGCCAGTGCTTCCGGCTCCCAGCACCAGTTTTCCAGAAATTGGCTGGGCAACTCTACAGCATCCCAAGCCACACCGTTAATTCCTGAAACCGCGGCCACATCCACCTGGGTAAGCATATGATGCAGGCCGTGGCCAAATTCGTGGAACAGGGTGGTGACTTCGTAGTGGGTCAGCAGCGCCGGAGCGTCTTTCGACGGTGAGGAAAAATTGCACACCAGATAGGCGACCGGTAGCTGCAAGCCGGCGACGGTCTGGCGGCGTACCCGCACATCATCCATCCAGGCACCGCCGCGCTTGTTTTCGCGCGCATAGGGGTCGAGATAGAAACCGGCAATGGTTTCATCCCCGCGCTTCAGCCAGTAGAACTGCACATCCGGGTGGTAGACCGGTACCGATACATCCGGCTCTGCGGTTATCCCGAACAACTTCTCTGCCACGGCAAACAGGCCCGACAGCACTTTCGGATAGGGGAAGTAGGGGCGCAGCTCTTCCTGACTCACCGCGTAGCGCGCCTGCTTGAGTTTCTCGGCCGCCCAGGCGATATCCCAGGGCTGCAAACGGTCGATACCCAGCTCACTGTCGGCAAACGCCTGCAGCTCGGCAAATTCCTTTACTGCGGCGGGCTTGGCGCGCTTGGCCAGATCCCGCAGGAAGGTTTCCACTTCCTCGGGGGACTCTGCCATTTTGCTCGCCAGCGAACGTTCGGCGTAGTTCTTCATCCCCAGCAGGTGGGCCTGCTCAGCGCGCAGGGAAAGGATTTCCGCCATCACATTGGCGTTATCGAACTCACCGGCATTGGGGCCCACATCGGAAGCCCGGGTGATAAAACCGTAGTGCATCTTGTGGCGCAACTCGCGGTTTTCCGCATGGGTCATCACCGCAAGGAAACACGGGCCGTCCAGCGTCAGCAGCCAGCCGGACTTGCCTTTGGACTCCGCCAGAGCTTTCGCGGTGGCCAGTGCGGAGTCCGGAATACCTTGCAGCTCTGCTTCGTCGCTGACGTTCAGGGTCCAGGCGTTGGTCGCGTCCAGTACGTTGTTGGCAAACTGGTTTTTCAGTTCCGCCAGGCGCTTGCTGATGGCCGCATAGCGGTCACGCTTTGCCCCCTCCAGGCTCACCCCGCCCAGGTACATATCGCGCAGCCCGTGGCGCACCGCCTGTTTGCGCGCCTGGGGCCAGCTGGCAAAGTCCGGTGACTTTGCCAGCGCGCGATATACCGCATAGAGCTCCGGATTCTGTCCAAGCTCGGTCCAGTATTCCGTGACTTTGGCCAGACAGGCCTCGTAGGGCGCGCGCCAGTCACCGCTAAGCACGCTGTTCAGATGGGATACTGGCGAAAACGCCTTGCTCAGCTGATCCTGAACTTCCTCAAGTGGTGCAAGTGTCGCTTCCCAGGTGGGGCTTTCTCCCGCGTTTTCCAGTGCAGATTGCAGCTGTTCGCGGCATTTAGCGATGAGGTCGGCCACCGCCGGCTCGGCGTGCTCCGGCTTCATGATGTCGAACGGTGGTAATACAGGGGCTTCGAGCAGGGGGTTCTTGGCTTGCGCAGAAACGGGGGTGTCAGACATCGGGAATCCTTGTCATCGGGCGGCCGGCATTTCCACGCCGGACGCACAGACGGGTTAAACTGTTGCGACCTATTTTAGTGGATTGCTCCAGTACCTTACACCACGCCCCCGGAGGTCAGCCTTGTCCAAGCCCGATTTACCCCAACATACCCTGCGCGAACACCGCGGCCACAGCCCTAAACTGGGAGAACGGGTGTATATCGACCCCCAGAGCACCGTGATCGGCGACGTGGAGCTCGGGGAAGACGCTTCGGTATGGCCCGGCGCGATCGTGCGCGGTGACATGCACCGAGTACGCATCGGTGCCCGCACCAGCGTGCAGGACGGTTCGGTACTGCACATCACCCACGCCAGCGACTTCAACGAGGGTGGCTGGCCACTCACCATCGGCGATGACGTCACCATCGGCCACAAGGCGTGCCTGCACGGCTGCACCGTGGGCAGCCGGGTATTGATCGGAATCGGTTCCATCGTGCTCGATGGCGCTGTGATCGAAGATGAAGTGGTGCTTGCCGCCGGCGCCCTGGTGCCGCCGGGCAAGCGTCTGGAAAGCGGCTATTTATACGTGGGCTCGCCGGCCAGGCAGGCCCGGCCGCTATCGGAAAAGGAGCGGAAGTTCTTTACCTACACCGCTGGAAATTACGTCAAACTCAAGAATGAATATCTGCAGGCCGACAACCTGTAACAGGTCCCGCCCACCGGATTAAATTCAAAACTCGGCCGTGGATTCCGCATGATTCATGGCCGCCTTCCGCAAAATCCGCAATCCACTGCCTCCGGCATCGTCAAAATAGCTTCTCACTGGCTAGCGAATGGAAGAGTCTGCTAGAACTCTCCTGAACAGAACAAAAACCCAAGGGAAGCATTCATGACCGACCACCGGAATACCGGCATTACCTCCGACCTCCGCGTCAACGGCCAGCGTCTGTGGGATTCCCTGATGGAAATGGCACAGATTGGCGCCACCGACAAAGGCGGCTGCAATCGACAGGCCCTCACCGATCTCGACAAACAGGGTCGTGACCTCTTTGTGCAGTGGTGTGAAGACGCCGGCTGCAGTGTCACCTTCGACGACATGGGCAATATCTTCGCCCGCCGTCCCGGCAAAAACAGCAGCCTGCCCCCGGTACTCACCGGCTCCCATCTCGACACCCAGCCCACCGGTGGCCAGTTCGACGGTGTTTACGGCGTGCTCGCCGGCCTCGAAGTGGTGCGCAGCCTGAACGACGCCGATGTGCAAACCGAGGCGCCGCTGGAAGTCGCCGTGTGGACCAACGAAGAAGGCGCGCGCTTCTCCCCCGCCATGATCGGCTCCGGCGTCTGGAGCGGTAACTTCGAGCGCGAATACGCCTACGCCCGCACCGACAAGGAAGGTAAAACCTTCGGCGAGGAACTTGCGCGTATTGGCTACAAGGGCGACACCCCCGCAAAAGCCCGCGATCTCACCGCCGCATTCGAAGTGCATATCGAACAGGGCCCCATATTAGAGGCCGAAGAAAAACAGATCGGTGTGCTCTCCGGTGTACAGGGCATGTACTGGTACGACCTCACCCTGATCGGCCAGCCCTGCCACGCCGGCCCCAGCCCCATGGAAGGCCGCCGCGATCCCTTCATGGGCCTGCACCGCATCCTCGACCAGTTGTACAAACTCGCCGAAGAACACGCCCCCTGGGCCAGGGCCACCTTCGGCGACATGCGCGTCGAACCCGGCAGCCGCAACACTGTGCCGGAAAAAATTGTACTCGCTGTCGATCTGCGTCATCCGGACCAGCAAGTGCTCGACGCGATGGACAGACGTTTTCGCGAAATAGCCGCAGCTGTCGCCGAAGAAGCCGGCCTGGAGCACGACATCCGCGACGAATGGCGCTCGCCCGCGGTGAAGTTTGATGAGAAGTGTGTGCAGGCCGTGCGCAGCGCCGTTACCGAACTGGGCTACAGCAACAAGGAAATGGTCTCCGGCGCCGGCCATGATTCCGTGTATATCTCGCGCGTCGCGCCCACCAGCATGATTTTTGTGCCCTGCGAAAAAGGCCTTTCCCACAACGAAGCGGAAAACGCGGAACCAAAAGATCTGGAAGCGGGGGCGAATGTGCTGCTGCACGCGATGCTGAAAATGGCAAATAACACAGCCTGAAACACTTTCTTACAGAGCAAATTAATTCAACGCGAAGGCCCTGATACCGGAAGCCTTTCGCGAGACCTTCTAAAACAGGGATATTTTAGAAGAGCCCCCAGGGATGGGTTGAGGGGGGGGCGCCTAGCCCGTGTCTCGCGAAAGGCTTCCGGTAGCAGGGGCACCACGGAGCCGAAAAAGAGCTCCCAAAACCACAGAACTCGCCGAGCACCACAATGACCGAATTTACCTACAAACACCGCAACGACAACGGCAACACTGCGCGCCTCGATAACTGGGGTATCGACTCCGAATACGGCGTGCTCACCGACCTGCTCGTCGGTCCCATCGACAACTACACCTGGCAGATGGGAAACGCCGCCAGCCGCCGCTCCGTGCGCCTGGGCCGCCAGTTCGACCCCGCCGTGGCCAAGCGCCAGCACCAGGAAATGCTCGACGCCTACAAACACGCCGGTGTCACCACCCACCTGCTGCCCGCCGACAGCAACCTGCCCTACCAGCTCTACGCCCGCGACAGCAGCGTCATGACACCCTGGGGTCCGATCGTCACCCAGATGTACTCCCCCTGGCGCCGCGGCGAGTGGGTGGATGTGGTGAAAACCTACCAGAAACTCGACATCCCCATTTACGACATCATCACCGCTGGCAGCCTCGAAGGCGGCGACTTTATGGTGCTCGAGCCGGGCGTCATCCTGTGTGGCTACAGTGGCGAGCGTACCTCGCCGCAGGGCTTCAACCAGATGAAAAGCTGGATTGAAAAAGAAGGCTGGGAAGTGAAGGGCTACGAGTTCGATCCCTACTTCCTGCATATCGACGTACTGGTAGCCGCGCTCGCAGAAAAGCTCGTCGCCGTGTGTGTGGATGCGGTGGAGCCGGAACTGGTGCAGTGGTTCAAGTCCCGCAACTTCGAGATTATCGACATCTCCTACCCGCAGGTGATGGAACTCGGCGTGAACGTCGTTGCGCTGGGTAACGACCGCGTCATGCTGCCCGCCGACAATACCGAGCTGAAAGAGAAATGCCGCGCGCGCGGCCTGGAAGTCATCGATCCGGATATCTCCATGATCACCGCCGGCGGCGGCGGCGTACACTGCATGTGTCAACCGCTGGCAAGAAAGCCCGCGTAAGTCTCTGCGAAAAATAAAAAGGTCGGCCCTGGGCCGACCTTTTTTTGTTGCAGAGAGCTTTCTCGCTCCACACGATTCTGCGCCGCCGATTCAGCGCGCCGCCTTGATTTCCTCTTCACTCACCAGCAACACCTCATCACCCCAGGTATTGGAAATAAACGCAATGATCGCCGCAATCTCGCGGTCGGTCAGATAGTCCCTGGGGGGCATCAGATCCTCTTCACCGCCATTGCGACGCGGTGCCGAGCGCCCGTGCAACAACGTATCGATCAGCAGCTTTTTATTCGCCAGCAACGCGGGATCGCGCAGAGAGGGATACAACGCCTCCTCGCCATAGCCGTCTATCTTGTGACACTTCATGCAATTGTCGGCAAAGGTAAGCGCACCAAACCCGATCAAGTCTCGGGTCTCCTGCTCTGAAGCGACGGCCCCCAGCGAGAGAGTTGCGAACAAAGTACCGATGGATAGTGTGCGTTTCATACGGTGCATCCTGTAGCGAATAAATTGTGCGAAGTTATTTTCCCTGTGCGCGCAGCCATCCCGACCCGGCGATACCGCCGACGGCACAGGCCAGGACAATCACCAGCGGCGTCAGCGTGCCCAGTGCCAGCGCACCGATACCGTAACCGCGCATCGGCAGTAACAGCAGCAAAAGAATGCCGGCAGGAATCAGTGATAGCAGAAAACCGCGGGTAATCCAGCTCTTTCTCCACGGCAGCAGGAAAATAAGCCCGCAGATGCCACCCCACACCACCCGCTGGTAGAGATAGGCATTGGACAGATGCGGTGCGATATCCACCGACAGTGCGCGAGTGATCCCATAATGCCCCAGCGCCCAGAGCCCCAGTGCATAACCGAGGCCGGCCAGACAGCCGGCGGCAAAACAGATGGAAAGATTTTTGATGAATTCTCGCACAACCAGAGCCCCCAATTTATTGATCCCCGCCAGGAAATCCACGGGCGGAGGAATGGGTAGCAGTATGCCAGATTCGCTCAAAATAAATGTAGAGGAGTTGGGATTTGAGAAGTCGAAGAAATCTTCAAATCCAGAAGCGAAGGGGGCGCTGCCGGGTACAGCCCGGCAGCGTCACCAAAATAATCAGGCAGGGCGCTTGCTGGGGCCGTAGAGTTCTTCCAGCATGGCATCGATATGTGCGGCCAGTGCTTCCTGGGTGTCGTCCAGCAGGATTACATGGCCCATCTTGCGGCCCGGGCGCAGGCTCTTGCCGTACAGCCAGACACCATCATTCTGCAGCGACGGTTTCTTGTCCACGCCCAGCATATTGATCATTACCGCCGGGCGCGCCGCATGGGTGTCGCCCAGTTCCATTCCCAGAATTGCACGGACATGGTTGGCAAACTGGCTGGTCTCTGCACCAGCCAGGGTCCAGTGACCACTGTTGTGCACACGCGGCGCCAGTTCGTTAATCAGCAGGCCTTCGTCGGTGACGAAGCACTCCATCGCCAGTACGCCCACATAGTCCCAGGCGTTCATCAGCGTAGACAGGTATTCCTCGGCGGTGCTCTGCAGCTTTTCGTCCACATGGGGAGCGGGCGCAGTGGAAACCAGCAGGGTGCCGCGGTAGTGGTCGTTTTCCGCCAGCGGGTAGGTCACAACCTTGCCGTCCGCGGTGCGCGCACCGATCAGGGAGACCTCGCGGGAAAAGTTAACCCCCTTCTCCACCACGTATTCCAGCTCGGAAACCTCGTCGCGGATTGCGGCGAGCGACTCGTCGCTGTCCACGCGCCACTGGTTCTTGCCATCGTAGCCGTGTTCACAGCTTTTGATAAATGCCGGATAACCGAGTTGTTTTACGGCCGCGCAGATCTCGTCGTAATTATTGGCGGGCAGGAACGGCGATACCGGTAGGCCAGCCGCGGTGATGGCGGTTTTCTCGCGTAGACGGTGCTGGGTTTTTTCAAACGCATCCGGGCGCGGGTAGACCGGGCAGAATGCTTCCAGCGCGCGCAGCAGTCCGGCATCCACCCCTTCGCGTTCCGCGGTGATGACTTCGGGGCTGCCCATGGCTTTATACAGCTGTTCGATATCCGCGCCTTCGGTCGCGTGGACGATAGTTCCGAGCCCATCCACACAGGCGGTGTTCTCATCGCCTTCGGCGAGGAAACTGAACTCGATACCCAGCGGCCGGGCCTCCTGGGCCATCATCTGGGCCAGCTGACCACAGCCAACAATACCTACGCGCCTGACTGTCATTTCCCAATCACCTCTATCTCTTCTGCGGTTACCCGGTTTTACTCAACTTCAAACGGCACGCCGGCACTTTGCTTTTCGCGCCAGGCGATCAGTCGCTTCTGCAGCTCCGGATCGCTCAGCGACAGCATCTGCGCCGCCATCAGGCCCGCATTGAATGCGCCAGAGGCACCCACGGCCTGGGTGGCGACGGCAACGCCCTTGGGCATCTGCACAATGGACAGCAGGCTGTCCATTCCAGTCATGAACTTGCTCGCCACCGGCACGCCGATGACCGGCAGCGGCGTCATTGCCGCGATCATTCCCGGCAAATGAGCAGAACCGCCGGCACCGGCAATAATCACCTGAGTACCACGCTCGTGCGCGGTAGTGGCGAATTCCGTCATGCGCTGGGGCGTACGGTGGGCGGAGACGACCGCCGTGGCAAAGGGGACACCCAGCTCGGTCAGGGGCTTGGTCGCCATTTCCATGGTCGGCCAGTCGGATTGTGACCCCATCACGATGGTGACTTTTTCAAACGGAAGCTGATTCACTTGCTGTTAACTCCAGAGTTACACGAGCACCAGGAGGGCATGCATTACCCGCGGCAACCAGGGCGATTGCCAGGAATGGCCACCGGGAACGGCTCGTCGATTCGCCGGTATCGGCCGCAAGCCGCCCAAAACGGCCGACTGCCCAAAATTAAGGGGCGTGAGGATACCAAAACTCAGCGAGAAAGCACGCAGTACGGGGGCTTCCGGCGATTTTAGTGGCGATTTTCCACGTATCGGGCGAGGGGCTTTCCGGATCAGCCTGCCGATCCGGCGGTTCCACTGACGGAACAATAGTGTGGCGGCTTGGTCACGGCACCTCTGGTGACCAGATACCTATTTTTCTTCACTATCAGGCTTGTTGAGCAGACGCTCTCGCAGCATGCCCAGTACCGGCTCAACCCGTGGGCGAACACCGCGCCACAGCGCAAACGACTCTGCCGCCTGCCCCACCAGCATTCCCAGGCCGTCGGAGACCTCGGCGCCCAACCCGGTCGCCCAGTGCATAAACGGCGTCGGCTGAGCACCGTACACCATATCGTAAGCACAGCAGCCCTCCGCCAGTGCGCGGGGTGACAGCGGTGGCAGTTCACCCGACAGGCTCGCCGCACTCGCGTTGATAATCAATTCGAACCCATCCGGCACGGCATCCAGACCGCTGGCGGTGATTGAACCGTACCCGGAAAAGTCCTCGGCCAGTTGCCGCGCCTTTTGCGCCGTGCGGTTGGCGATATGTAGCTCGGCCGGCTTCTCTTCCAGCAATGGCAACAGCGTACCGCGGGTCGCGCCCCCGGCCCCGAGAATCAGCACCCGTTTACCCCGGATCACCCAGCCCAGGTGTTGTTTGATATCCGATACCAGACCGGCACCGTCGGTATTGTCACCCAGCAGGGTGCCATCTCCTTGCAGTGCGAGCGTATTGACGGCACCCGCTGTGCGCGCGCGCTCGGTGAGCTCGTCCGCGTATTCGAAGGCATCCAGCTTGAATGGTGCGGTCACATTCAATCCCCGGGCGCCATCGGCAAAAAACTGATCGACAACGCCTTTAAAGCCGTCCACTTCGGCAAACAGTTTTCCATACTCCATGTCCTGGCCAGTTTCATTGGCAAAGGCCGCATGAATATCCGGGGACATGGATTGTTTGATGGGATTGCCGATTACCGCGTATTTGTCCATTTGCTGTCAGAGCTCTTTCCTGTAGTCCCTGTCACTGCGCGCGCAGGGCATTTTTTAATTGTTGGGTTTCGTTGACACCGATAAGACCATCAATCTTCAGCTCGCCATCAAACTCACACACCATGTAGCGTGTAATCGCACTGTAAATCTGCCGGGGTTTGTCACCACGAGTATCCAGCAGCACCCAATTTAGCGTTGCGAGGCTAGTGTTTTCATTGAGTTCGATCACATCGGTGACCGCACCCACGATCTGATCTACCGCCAGCCTTTCATACAGCTTCAACAGCTTGTTCACCCGCCCGACAAAATAGTCCCGACTGAGCTCTGATTTCTGTCCGCTGGAAAAATAGTAGTGGATGGGAAAACGGTAGAAATCCGCGATCTGTTCCGCATCGCGCGCCTCGAACAGGCGACGGTACTCCAGGAACAGTTTGTTGATGTCTTCCAAACGAGCCTTGTGCATGGCGATTGCCTTTTAAATTTAAATCCACTCGCGATGCGGCAAGAAATCCGTATACAGCTTCGCTTCGGGCGTGCCCGGTTCCGGGTGCCAGTTGTACCGCCAGCGCACTTCAGGCGGCAGCGACATCAGGATCGATTCGGTGCGGCCGCCGCTCTGTAGCCCAAACAGGGTGCCGCGGTCGAATACAAGGTTGAACTCGACATAACGGCCGCGACGATAAAGCTGAAAGTCGCGCTCGCGTTCACCGTACGCCATATCCTGGCGTTTTTTCAGTATCGGCAAGTAGGCATCAATATAGGAATCACCCACGGCCTGCATAAAACGAAAGGCGTTCTCGAACCCGCCCTCGCTGAAATCATCAAAGAACAGGCCACCCACACCGCGCGCCTCATCGCGATGCTTAAGGTAGAAGTACTCATCGCACCATTTTTTAAAGCGCGGGTAAATATCCTCACCAAATGGCTGGCAGGCATTTTTCGCCGTCTGGTGCCAGTGCACCACGTCTTCCTCAAAACCATAATAGGGTGTCAGATCGTAGCCGCCCCCAAACCACCACACTGGTTCGGACCCCTCTTTCTCTGCCACGAACAAACGGACATTCGCATGGCTTGTCGGCGCGTAGGGATTTTCCGGGTGAATCACCAGGCTTACGCCCATGGCCTGGAAAGAGCGCCCGGCCAGTTCCGGCCGCGCCGCTGTCGCCGAAGGCGGTAGCTTGTCACCGTAAACGTGGGAGAAATTGACCCCGCCCTTCTCGATCACATTGCCATTTTCCAGTACCCGGGTACGACCACCGCCACCCGCTTCCCGATCCCAGGTTTCCTCAAAAAACGCTTTGCCATCGAGCGCTACCAGCTCGGCACAAATACGGTCCTGCAGGCTCAACAGGTATTCCTTTACAGCCTGAACACTGATATCGCTATTGGTTTCACTCATGGGGGACTCACGTATCTTGTTGAGTGGGATCGCCGGCATTGCTCAACCGGCGCGCACAATGCGGCCGCTGGCGGCATCGCGAATTTCACTGGGTGCGCGGCGACCACCGGTGTCACCACCACCGACAAAGTCCAGCTGATCGCCAAAATAGCGCAGCACCTGAAACTTGTGCCGCGCGGGCTGACAGCCAGCGGGATTGGCGGAGGTGGAAACGATAGCACCGCCAAAGGCGCGCGTTAGTGCAGCTGTAAATGGATGCGCGGTATGGCGCAGGGCCACACTGTGGTGAATGCCACTGATCCACGGAGGAACCTGATCGAAGTGCGGCACCAGCCAGGTGACCGGTCCCGGCCATGTGGCATCGATACGGGCGCGCTGGTCGCCGCTGAGATTATGCAGCAGGCCGCCAAAATGGCCGGCGTCACCGGATACCAGGATCAAGCCCTTTTCCAGTGGCCGGTTTTTCAGTTGCAGCAAGCGATGTACCGCATCCGGGTTGGAAGGGTCGCAAGCCAGACCCCAGACGGACTCCGTTGGGTGGGCAATCACGCCGCCGTCAGCGATTGCGCGGGCGGCGCTAACCAGGTTGAGGCTTGAGCTCAGAAGGATCGGGTTTTGTTTCTCAGGCAAGGGTCGGGACTCTCTTGGCCTTGCGATGCGGCAGAGACAGCGGCCGCATCAATCTAATGGAAGTGGGTGCGCCGCACATTAGCGGATACTATCAGCCTAGACAAGCTGACCCGGTGCCGCGCACCTGTCCACCCTTACTGTTCGTAGCTGACCCGGTAAATGACGCCGGCCTGATCATCCGATACCAGCACAGCACCGTCGGGCATCACCAGAACATCCACCGGGCGGCCCCAGTTCTGTTCCCCCTGAAGCCAGCCATCAATAAACGGCTTGTAGGAAGTCGCCTTCCCCTTGTCATCCAGGGTAACCATGGTCACGCGGTAACCGATCTTTTTACTGCGGTTCCAGGAGCCATGTTCCGCAATCAATACCTGATTTTTATATTCCGCCGGGAACTGACTACCGGTGTAGAACTTCACACCGAGCGGTGCCACGTGCGGGCCCAGCTCCTGTACCGGCGGCACGTAGGCACTGCACGACTTGGCGTCACCACCCGCTTCTTTGCCAAACTCGGGATCGGAGATGTCGTCGCCATGACAGTAGGGATAGCCGAAATGCATTCCCGGCTCGGGTGCGGTATTCAGTTCGCACGGAGGAATGTCATCGCCCAGCATGTCGCGCCCATTGTCGGTAAACCACAGGTTTTTGGTCACAGGATGCCAGGTGAATCCCACGGTGTTGCGCACGCCTTCCGCCCAGGTCTCGGTTTTCACGACCTTGTCACCTTCGATCTTCACGCGCTGGATATTGGCGAAGCCCGGTTCGTCACAGATATTGCACGGCGCGCCGATGGGCACATACAGCCAGCCATCCGGCCCGAAGGCGATGTACTTCCAGCCGTGGTGGCGTTCGGTGGGAAACTGGTCGGTGATCACTACCGGCTCCGGCGGGTTGTCGAGGCGGGACTCGATGTCGTCCAGGCGCAGAATCTTGCTGACCGCGCTGATATAGAGGTCGCCATCTTTGAACGCGACGCCAGTCGGGGAGGTAAGTCCTTCGGCCACCACTTTCACCGAATCCGCCTTGTTATCACCGTTTTCATCAACAATGGCGTAGACCTTTCCCGGGCGCAAAGAGCCCACAAACAGCGTGCCCTTGTCACCACGCGCCATATGCCGCGCATTGGGCACATCATCGGCGTAGATTTCGATGCTGAAGCCCTCGGGCAGGTTCAGCTTATCCAGGTGGATATCACTTTTTTCTGCGTGGGCGCCAGCGGCACCGATCACCAGGGCGCAGGCCAGGGCCTGGCGGCAAGTGTTACGAATTACGGAAGGGCTGGAAGAAAGATGCGCGAACAGACCCATTAACTGGTCATTCCTGTTGTTGTCGCAATGCGGTCGCTATTTCTCAGTAGCGATGGGCGGATTTCAGATGGCGACCGTAACGATTTTTTGTTAATTCGGCCAGCGCCCGCAACCCAAACGCGGGGGTTTCAGCGGATAAACCCCTGCACCTTAAGCAATATCGCAAACCGCTAACTCTCGGCCAGAGCGCTCAGGGTTCGCGCCCCGCTGCCGGTGAGCTGGTATCCCCCCGGTAACTGCTCCACCAGTCCTTCCAGTTCCAGATGCAGCAGGCATGCCATCAGTTCTCCCGTGTCGCCGCCGGTATCCCGCGCGAGCTGCTCGATACTGCGTGGATCACCGCCGAGAGCACGGATGATGGCACCCTGCTCACCCGGCAGACTCACCCCGGCAGTCGCCGCCTTCTCTTCAAACAAACCCGGCTGTTGCGCCATGCCGGACAGTAGGCCGCCCAGGTGCTCGACAATGTCCGCGCTGGTTTCCACCAGATGCGCACCGTGTTTGATCATGTGGTGGCATCCCCGCGCCAGCGGGTTATGAATGGAGCCGGGAATAGCGAATACCTCCCGGTTCTGCTCCAGCGCGAGGCGCGCGGTGATCAGGGAACCGGAGCGCACGGCCGCCTCGACCAGCAGGGTGCCGACGCTGAGACCGGAAATAATGCGGTTGCGACGGGGAAAATTGCCGGCCTCCGGCGCAGTACCGAGAGGCATTTCGCTGACGATGGCGCCGTCAGCAGCGAGGATCTGCTCCGCCAATACCGCATTGCGGCGCGGGTAGACCCGGTTTACCCCGGTTCCCAGTACCGCCACGGTTTTCCCGGCGCCTTGCAGTGCGCCTTTGTGCGCGGCGGCATCGACCCCCAGCGCAAGCCCGGAAGTGATGGCAAATCCAGACGATGCCAGTTCCGCGGCAAAGGCCTGGGCATTATCGAGTCCCGCACGACTGGCACGGCGGGCGCCCACCACCGCAATCTGAGGAAGAGACAGTGTGTCCGGATTCCCACAGAGATACAGGACCGGCGGCGGACGGGTGATTTCTTTCAGCAATGCCGGGTAGCTGTCGTGTTCCCAGTGCAGCAGATAAATACACTCCTCGGCACAGCGCTGCCGTTCTGCCAACGCCCACTGGCCCAGCTCACTGTCCATTTCCAGGCGCTGGAACTCCGCAAGTTGCGCGCGGGCGCGATCGGGTAGTTTACGGGTGAGGTTTTCGGGGGGCTGTCGCAGTGCAGCGAGGGCGGAGCCGAAGCGCTCCACGAGCTGCCAGTAGCTGGCGGGGCCAATGCCCTCGAGGCGGAGAAGGGATAGAGAAGCGGTCAACGCATCCATGCGTCGGGAACCTCCGTGGAATGTTTTTTGTACGAGCGCGGCACCCTGCCGCGCTCAAACCCTCTTCTTAGGGGTTTCTGACCAGGTCCATCACCGCGAGCGGCTTGTCGGCTTCCAGTACCAGTCCGAGGCTCATTTTTTCGAAGCTGCGGAACACCATCAGCACACCAGCGCGCTCGTCCGGCAGTTTCACGCTCTCGCGAGCCAGTCGGTCGCGCACGGTGGCACCGCGCTTGTAGATGGCGAGCACATGGCCGGGCTCCAGGCCTTCGCGCAGGCCGCGGTTGATCGCAACCACGTCGTACTTCGCAACCTGGGTGACACCCTCCTCCACGCCGAGGATAACGCCGTCCACCGGAACCGATGGCGCGCCGGGCTGGAACAGGGCAGCTATTGCCCGCTCCTCAACCGGCAGCAGGCGGTCCTGCAGGCGGATATCACGGCTGGTGCGGGTAACGTCCAGTGTGGCCACTGCGAATTCGGTGTTGGCGTTGTCCTCATCCAGCTGACGCAGGTCCACAGAGCCCACGTCCAGAGCCTGCTGGCCCAGTTCTTCACCCGTGTAGGGGTCCGCGTAGACCGGGCCCGGGCGATAAATGCCGTAGGAGGCCAGTGGCTCGCGGAAGTCGCCGCGGGCGTAAATCTTTTCGCCCGCGCCCATCAGAATGCGCTGGTCCTGCCCGGAGATCACATAAGGCACGCCCTGGAACGCGCCCGGACCGACGATGCGGGTGCGGGACAGGAAGGCATTGATGGCATCCAGCGGGATGGCGGGGATCGCGCTGCCGATAGGTTCGCGGCGTACCGCCGGGCCGAGGCGGTTGTTACTGGCCGGGCTCAGCTTGTAGGCAGTGGGTGCGCGCTCCAGCTCCAGGCGCGGCTGACCATCGATATACACGAGGTTCAGACGATCGCCGGGATAAATAAGGTGGGGGTTCTCTACCTGGGGGTTTACCTGCCAGATTTCCGGCCAGTACCAGGGCTGGGAGAGGAAAGTCCCGGAGATATCCCAGAGGGTGTCCCCCTTCTGCACGATGTAGGTGTCCGGGTGGTCGGGCTTGAGACGCGAGTCTTGCGCCTGCAGGCCAAAGGTCGCCAGCAAGGTTGCGGCGGCGGCCAGGATTATTTTTTTCATGGAAGCATTCCTATGCTTTTTTATCGCTAACGCTGGAGGCCTAAGTGTCTGCTGAATCTGTCTGCGGCTATCGCTGCGGGTTTATATCGCTATAATCTCACAGCGCTGGACCGGTGGCGGCTTACGTCGCCGGGGTGGAGGAGCGAAAAGGGCGCCATATGGCGACCTTTATGGCTGTATAGCCATCACGCGGAAAGAGCCCCCCAATTCAGCAAATTTCAAGCGCGATCATTATGTTATCAGCGCAAGTTCCACTAAGACTAGAAGTTTGTCACAGGTGTTATGGCCAAACTGGAAATACTGGAATTCCCCGATCCCCGTCTGCGCAAGGTTGCGGAGTCCGTCACCGAGGTGACGGATGCGCACCGCGCGCTGATCGATGACATGTTCGAGACGATGTATGAGGCGCCGGGCGTGGGCCTGGCGGCGACGCAGGTCAATGTGCACGAGCGCATTGTGGTGATCGATGTGTCGGAGGATCAGAGCGAGCCGCTGGTGCTGATCAACCCCGAGGTTGAGGTGCTGGATGCGGAAATTCACAAGTATGATGAGGGCTGCCTGTCGGTGCCCGGGTTCTACGAGACGGTACAGCGACCACGCAAGATCCGCCTCAAGGCGCTGGACCGCAACGGCGAGGCCTACGCGGTAGAGGCCGAGGGACTGCTGGCGGTGTGCATCCAGCACGAGATCGATCACCTGGATGGCAAGCTGTTTGTGGATTACATCTCGCCACTGAAGCGCAACCGTATTCGCTCCAAGCTGGAAAAAGCCCACCGTCAGCGGGCCTGATCTTTGTGGTTCTTTTGCGGGTCCCGTGGCGGCTAAGCACTGGCTACCTGTTTTCAGAACCGCTGTGAATACATCCCTGTACGCTGCGTCGGCGACGTCCCTGTCGCCGACGCTTCTGAAAACAGGTACCCAGCACTTAGCCTTCAATTCTGCCTGCAGGACTTCGCTGATAGTCCACATTCTCACTACCGAAGAATTTTCATGAGCCTGAATATCATCTTTGCCGGCACCCCCGACTTTGCCGCCATACACCTGCAGACCCTGCTCGATAGCGAACACAAGGTGATCGCCGTCTACAGCCAGCCAGACCGCCCCGCCGGTCGCGGCAAGAAACTACTGGCAAGCCCGGTGAAACAGCTGGCGCTGGAACACGGGATTCCGGTGTACCAGCCGCTGTCCCTGCGCGATGAAAACGCCCAGAAAGAGCTGGCGGCATTGAACCCCGATGTGATGGTGGTAGTGGCCTACGGGCTGATCCTGCCGCAGGCGGTACTGGATACGCCGCGCCTGGGCTGTGTGAATGTGCACGCCTCTTTATTACCGCGCTGGCGCGGTGCCGCGCCGATCCAGCGGGCGGTGGAGGCCGGCGACGCCGAGAGTGGTGTGGCGATCATGCAGATGGAAGCCGGGCTGGATACCGGGCCGGTGCTGGTTGAGGCGCGCACGCGCATTGCCGCGAACGAGACCGGCGGCAGCCTGCACGACAAGCTTGCCGGGCTCGGTGGTCCGGCATTGCTGGAGGCGCTGACGCTACTGGAAAGTGGCACCGCGCAACCGCAAGTGCAGGATGATGCGCTGGCCAATTACGCGGGCAAGATTAGTAAAGAAGAAGCGCGACTGGACTGGGCGCGTCCAGCGGCTGAACTCGAGCGGTTGGTTCGCGCATTCAACCCGTTTCCGGTGTGCTGGACCGAGTATCTCGATAGCAAGGGCAAGCCGCAGCGCTTGCGGGTATATGCGGCCAGGCACGAGCAGGGTTGCCATACCGATGTGCCGGGGACGGTTCTCTCCGCCGACGACGAGGGCGTTCTGGTGGCCTGCGGGCGCGAGGCGTTGCGCCTGACTCAACTACAATTGCCGGGCAAGAAGGCGCTGCCGGTGGCGGAAATCCTCAAGGGCTACCGCGAACTGTTCCAACCCGGCACCCAGCTAGGCCAGAGCCATGAGTGATTCAGCGAAGAACTCCGCGAAGGACGCCCGCGCCCTCGCCGCCCGCGTCATCGCGCGCCTGTACCAGGACCGCGGCTCACTGCAGCGGCTTCTGCCCTGGGCGGAGAAGCAGGTGGATGAAAAGGACCGTGCCCTGTTACGGGAACTCTGTTACGGCACCGCGCGGTTTGCGCCACGATTGGAGCTGATCCTCGGCAAACTGTCGAAAAAACCCGTAAAAGATGAAGAGCTCGCCGCGCTGATGCTGGTGGGCCTGTACCAGCTCGAGTACACCCGAATCCCCGACCACGCCGCCATCGGCGCCACGGTGGAAGCCGCCCGCGCGCTCAAGCTGGGCCATGCCACCGGGGTAGTGAACGGCGTATTGCGCAACGCCCTGCGCAATAAGGAAACACTCACTCGCAAGCTTTCCGGCAACCCCCAGTTCAGCTCCGCACACCCGGAGTGGCTACAACAGGCCATCAAGGCCGCCTGGGGCACGGAAGCGCGGACCCTGTTCAATGCCAATAATGAAAACCCGCCCATGACCCTGCGGGTGAACCTGTCGAAAACCAGTCGCGACGACTACCTCGGGCAACTGAACGACGCGGGCATCCCCGCCGAGCCCTGTGAAATTTCCCAGGCCGGACTGGTACTGGAAAGCCCCGTCGCCGTCGCCCGCCTGCCCGGTTTCGAAGACGGCCTCGTCAGCGTACAGGACCAGTCCGCCCAGCTCGCCGGCCCGTTACTGGACCCGCAGCCCGGCGAAAAAATACTCGATGCCTGCGCCGCCCCCGGCGGCAAAACCTGCCATCTGCTCGAAATTCAACCGGATCTCGACCTCAGCGCCCTCGATATTGAAGAAGAGCGCCTCGACCGCGTGATCGAAAACCTCGAGCGCCTCGGTGTGGGCGCGCAGATCATCTGTGCCGACGCCGCCGAACCGGAACACTGGTGGGATGGCGCGCCCTTTGACCGCATCCTCCTCGACGCCCCCTGCTCGGCCACCGGCGTCATCCGCCGCAACCCGGACATCAAACTGCTGCGCCGCCCAGAGGACATCCCCGAACTGGCCGAGCTGCAGGGCAAAATCCTGCGCGCAATGTGGCGCCTGTTAAAACCTGGCGGCACCCTCCTCTACGCTACCTGTTCCATACTCCCAGAGGAAAACAGCGCTCAAGTGGCGCGCTTCATTGCGGAGACACCGGATGCGAGGGACAATACGCCGCAATTGCTGAACGAACAGCCCTGGGGGCTGCCGCAGGATGCGGGCATGCAACTGCTTCCCGGCATTCACGCGGGCGACGGTTTCTACTACGCAAAGCTGGAAAAAGCCCAGTAAGGCCCTTTCCGCTTACGAAGCAAATACGTACAAATTGAAGCCCGGTTAGCGGGTGTAGGTTTTCAGGAGCGTCGCAAACAGGACGTTTGCGCTGCAGCGCCCAGGGATGGGTTCACCGCGGTCCTGAAAACCTACACCCGGTGCTTGGGCGCCGCCGCATTAGCAACAGAGCTTCTGCGGACTTGGCGTAAAGGCCAATCAATAAAAGGCCAGTATTTCGCATATGAAAATCATTATTCTCGGCGCCGGCCAGGTCGGTGGATCACTGGCGGAAAGTCTCGCTTCGGAACGCAACGATATTGTTCTGGTAGACAGCGACGAGAAGACCCTGCGCGAGTTGCGCGACCGCATCGACATCGGTGTGGTCGTCGGCCACGCCTCACACCCGGACATCCTGAAGGAAGCCGGCATCGAAGATGCCGACATACTGGTTGCCGTCACCAACAATGACGAAACCAACATGGCCGCCTGCCAGATCGCCCACTCCCTGTTCCGGGTCACCACCAAAATCGCCCGCGTGCGCGCCTCCGCCTACCTGCAATACCCCGAGCTGTTCTCCACCGAGTCCATCCCCATCGACGTACTCATCAGCCCGGAACAGATCGTCTCCGAATACATCTCCCGGCTGATCGAACACCCAGGTGCCCTGCAGGTACTCGACTTCGCCGACGGCCGCGTCCAGCTCGTCGCCGTGCGCGCGGTTCAGGGTGGGCCACTGGTCGGCCACCAGCTGCGCTACCTGCGCGAACACATGCCCAAGGTCGACACCCGGGTGGCTGCGATTTACCGGCGCAACAGTCCCATCATTCCCCAGGGCAGCACCGTCATCGAAGCCGGCGACGAAGTGTTTTTCATCGCCGCCAGGCAGGATATCCGTGCGGTAATGAGCGAGCTGCGTCGACTCGAGCAGGGCTACAAGCGAATCACCATCGCCGGCGGCGGCAATATTGGCCTGCGCCTCGCACACAAACTGGAAAACCGCTACTCGGTGAAAATCATCGAGCAGGATCACGACCGCTGCATCTTCCTCTCGGAAGAGCTCAGCAACAGCATCGTGCTCCATGGCAGCGCCTCCGACCAGGACCTGCTGCTGGAGGAGAATATCGAAGATACCGACGTATTCCTCGCACTGACCAACGACGACGAGGCCAATATCATGTCCTCGCTGCTGGCCAAACGGCTCGGTACCCGCAAGGTCATGACCCTGATCAATAACCGCGCCTACGTCGATCTGGTACAGGGAGGTGAAATCGATATCGCCATTTCGCCCCAGCAAAACACCATTGGCAGTCTGCTCACCCATGTGCGACGGGGCGATATGGTCAATGTCCACCAGCTGCGCCGCGGCGCCGCCGAGGCGATCGAGGTAATCGCCCACGGCGACAAGCGCACGTCCAAAGTGGTGGGAAGAAAAATTGAAGATATCGATCTGCCCGAAGGCGCGAGTATCGGCGCGATCGTCCGCGAAAGTGAGGGCGGGAGTCAGGTGCTGATCGCCCACGACAACATTATCGTGGAGACCGACGATCACGTGATCGTGTTCCTGGTTGACCGCCGCCACACTCGCCACGTGGAGCAATTGTTCCAGGTCGGCTTCAGCTTTTTCTGATGGCGGGAACCCGATAAATGCGATTTGCGGTCATAGCTCGAGTATTCGGCATCCTGCTCACAGTGTTCAGCCTGACATTGCTGCCGCCGATCGGTGTATCCCTGTGGTATGAGGACGGCACCCACATTGCGTTTACCGTCGCCTTCGCCATCACCCTGCTGACCGGGCTGTTTATGTGGCTGCCGGTGCACGACCTGAAACAGGATCTGCGCACCCGCGACGGCTTCGTGGTGACCTCCCTGTTCTGGCTGATTCTCGGCAGCTTTGGTTCACTGCCCCTGATTATCAGCCCACAACCGGACCTGAGTGTGGTGGATTCAATTTTTGAATCCATCTCCGGACTTACCACCACCGGCGCCACCACCATTGTGGGCCTCGATACCCTGCCACCGGCGATACTCTATTATCGCCAGCAGCTGCAGTGGTTCGGTGGTATTGGTGTAATTGTCATCGCACTGGCGATCCTGCCCATGCTGGGGATCGGGGGTATGCAGCTGTACAAGGCGGAAATGCCCGGCCCGGTAAAAGACACCAAGCTTACACCGCGTATTGCGGAAACCGCCCGTGCGCTTTTTGTGATTTATATCGTTCTCACCATTCTGTGTGGTATCGGCTACTGGTGGGCGGGCATGACGGTATTTGATGCCGTGGGTCACGCATTCTCCACCGTCGCCAACGGCGGCTTCTCGACCCACGATGCCAGCATGGGATTTTATGCCCACAACACGGCCATCATGGCGATCGCGATCATTTTCATGCTTACCGCAGCAATCAACTTCGGCCTGCACTTTTACGCCTTGAGCAGCCGCACAGTGAACCACTACTGGAAAGATTCAGAATTCCGGTTTTATGTAATGGTCACTCTCGCCGCATGTGGAATCATTATCGGCTACCTGTATATGTCCGGCACCTTCGATATGCGCGGCAGTATCCTGCACGGCATCTTCCAGGTGGTTTCCATCGGCACCACGGCGGGCTTCGGCTCGGAAAGCTTTGCTCTGTGGCCCGCATTCCTGCCCTATATCCTGCTGCTGCTTGGCATCATGGGTGCCTGTGCCGGTTCCACGTCCGGGGGCATCAAGGCGGTGCGGGTAATGCTGATTGTGAAGTCGGGACTGCGGGAGCTGAACCGGCTGGTACACCCCAATGCGGTGGTACCCATCAAGGTAAACCGGAAAATTGTACCGTCGCGAGTTACCGATGCGGTGTGGGGGTTTTTCGCGATTTATATCCTGTCGTTCTTCGTACTCACCATTATCGTGATGGCAACGGGTGAGGATTTCGTCACCTCCTTTTCAACGGTTGCTTCCTGCCTGAGTAATATCGGCCCGGCCCTGGGCGATGCGGCGGCGCACTACGCCGAGGTCAACGAGGTAGCGAAAGCGTTTTTGATTCTGGCGATGCTGATGGGACGCCTGGAAATCTTTACCCTGTTGGTACTACTGACTCCGGCTTTCTGGCGACACTGACACGTTTACGGGTTGGTAATCACTGGCTACACGATGGTGTCTTCTCGCTCGCGGATGATATCCCAGTAGCGCGGCAAAAATTTTATCAGTACCCACACTTCCAGCAGACAACCGATCACGGTCAGCGCATCCAGGGTGTGATCAAACACCACGGTCGCACCAGAAGCTTTCGAAAACATCTCGATCGCCAGCTGCTTCGCGAACCCCATTCCAAGTACCACAAATGCCAGCGCCATAGCGGCTTTCGACAGCAACCCGGGGATAACCCGAACCGGTCTTTTCAGCCACCAAAACAACACCGGAAATACGCTCAGCTGGATCGAGAAACGCAGTACCACCAGCAGCGTGTAGGCGGAATTGATCGCATCCAAGTGCCACAGTAACGGTATCAGACTGCATACAAATATCCTGTCGGCTACCGGGTCGAGCAGTGCCCCGAATCGCGAGTCCCAGCCAAAACGCTTGGCCAGGAATCCGTCCAGTAGATCGGTCACCGCACAGTAACCAAAGACGACTAGCGCCCACAGGTTTTCCTGGCTTAGTGACAACCAGAAAATAATTGGAATCGACAATACCCTCGAGATGGAGAGCAGGTTCGGCAGGTGACGCCAGGGGGAATGCGGCGCCAGGTTCGCAGCGGCTGAACCGGCGCCCGTTTTTCTGGTCATGGTGATTGAACGGCTAGGTCTCGGGCGTTTTACCCGCAACCTGCGGGCTCTAACAAACATAGACCATCAGGCTGAGGCCATCAGCAGAAACCGATGCGCCGGCAATCCCGCGGTTATTTGCGGTAGATCCCGCTTTTACCCTCAGGGATCCGTCGGAAGCGTTTGTACTCCCACTGATACTGCTCCGGTGCCTCGGCAATGCAGGATTCAACGCCACGATTCAGTGCCGCCAGTGACACCTTTACTTCATCGCTGTAGATCGCCTGTTCTGCGGGCAGCAAAACCAGCTCAAAGCCGCCCGCCACGCGCTTGGCAAACCCAAACACCACCTTGCAGCCAGTGCGCTGGATCAGGTTGTACGCGAGCGTCATGGTCAGGGTGGGATGTCCGAAGAACGGGGCAAAATCCCCACCGGACAGGTCCGGTTCCTGGTCGGGCAGAACTCCCACAATGCCGCCATCCCTCAGCGCCTTGAGCAGTGCGCGCACGCCGCGCACATTGGTCGGTACCAGCTTCGCGCCGGTTTTTTCACGACCTTCGCGGATCAGTGGATCCAGCGCTTCAATCTTCGGGGGTGCGTAAAGGCTGGTGGTCGGGCCGACCGTGGCCAGGTACTGGCCGAAGATTTCCCAGTTACCGATATGGGGCGCAAGTACCAGAACGCCGCGGCCTTCATCCACGCCGCCGGTCAGCAGCTGCTGATTGCGCACTCGTGTAATCTGGTCTTCGGCGTGGCTCCAGGGCTTGCGCCACAGAGTGGCCATTTCAAAGCCGGTGGTCACCGTGTTCAGCACACTGGTACGGGCCAGTGATTCACGCTCTTTTGCCGACATTTCCGGATAACAGCGTGCCAGGTTGATACGACTGATACGCAGCGCGTCGCCACTGGTAGAGACCACACCGTAGCCGGCCAGTTTACCCAGGCGACGAGACCAGCTCAGTGGCAGGCTGCCGATCAGCTTCAGTGCGCCCGCTGACAATTGCCCTTTGATATCCAAGCGTTACATCCTTCTGTACGGGGCCGGGACCCCGGAAACTCATTTGAGCTTCAAATTCTTAGCAGTATGGCCGTTTTATGGCCATCATTTCCCCGCGCGCTGTTTAGCGCGCAACCCGCTGCCGCTATAATTGCGCCCCTTGTCTTTTCACCCAGCTGAAACCGGAGATTGTGGTGTCCGAGCAACAAACCAGCAGTTCTGCCTCCGCGCAGGACCTGAGCACCTTCCAGGGACTGATTTTTACCCTGCAAGAATACTGGGCGCGCCAAGGGTGCGTCATTCTACAGCCTCTGGATATGGAAGTGGGCGCCGGCACCTTTCATCCTGCAACCTTCCTGCGCGCCATTGGACCGGAAACCTGGAATGCCGCCTACGTGCAGCCTTGCCGCCGCCCTACTGACGGCCGCTACGGTGAAAACCCCAACCGCCTGCAGCATTACTATCAGTACCAGGTGGTAATGAAGCCATCGCCAAGCAATATCCAGGACCTGTACCTGGACAGCCTTCGCGCCCTGGGCATCGACCCGGCGGTACACGATATCCGTTTCGTCGAGGACAACTGGGAGTCCCCTACCCTCGGCGCCTGGGGCCTCGGATGGGAGGTGTGGCTGAACGGGATGGAAGTCACCCAGTTCACCTACTTCCAGCAGGTCGGCGGCCTCGAGTGCTACCCGGTTACCGGTGAGATCACCTACGGTATCGAGCGCATTGCCATGTATCTGCAGGGCGTCGAATCCATCTACGACCTGGTGTGGACACGCAATGCGGACGGCACCCCGGTGACCTATGGCGACGTTTTCCACCAGAACGAAGTGGAAATGTCCCACTACAACTTTGAGCACGCCGACGTCGAATTCCTGTTCGCGACATTTGACCACTGCGAGCGCGACAGCCAGCGCCTGATCGAACTGGGTCTGCCACTGCCGGCCTACGAACAGGTGATGAAAGCCTCCCACGCCTTCAACCTGTTGGACGCGCGCCACGCGATTTCCGTCACCGAGCGCCAGCGTTTCATCCTGCGCGTACGCACCCTCGCCCGTGCCGTGGCACAGGCGTATTTTGACGCGCGCAAGGCACTTGGCTTCCCGATGGCCGACGACAAGGTCCGCAACGAGGTGCTTGCCCAGGCTGAAAAAGCCGAAGGCAAGGGCAAAGCGAAGAAGGAGAAGAAGTAATGGCTCAGGATTTTCTGGTTGAGCTGGGCACTGAAGAACTGCCCCCCAAAGCCCTGCACACCCTGATGCAGGCCTTCGCCGACGGTATCGAACAGGGGCTGAAAGAGGCCGAACTCGAGTTTGGTGCGGTCAAGGCCTACGCCAGTCCGCGCCGCCTTGCGGTCATCGTGGCCGACCTGGCAGAACAGCAGAAGGACAAACAGGTCGAGAAGCACGGCCCCGCAGTGGCCGCCGCGTTTGATAAAGACGGCAACCCGACAAAAGCGGCACAGGGTTTTGCCCGCGGTGCCGGTGTAAGTGTCGATGAATTGTCTCGTGTGCAGACCGACAAGGGCGAGCGTCTTGCATTTATCAGCGAACAGAAAGGTGAAGCCACCAAAAACCTGCTTGGGGATATTGTCTCAACCTCGCTGGCGAAATTGCCGATTCCCAAGCGCATGCGCTGGGGCGCACGCAAGGAAGAGTTCGTACGCCCGGTGCACTGGTTGCTGATGCTGCTCGGCAACGATGTGGTCGATGCCGAGGTCCTCGGCCTGAAATCCGGCAATACCACCCGCGGTCACCGCTTCCACTGCAACCGCGAACTGACCGTCGCATCCGCAAATGACTATGTACAAAAGGTGCGCGACCCGGGATACGTGGTGGTGGACTTTGCCGAGCGCCGCGAGATTATCCGCGAGCAGGTACAGGCAGAAGCCAACAACGTAAATGGTGAGGCGGTTATCGACGATGACCTGCTGGATGAAGTTACCGCACTTGTGGAATGGCCGGCTGCGCTTACCGGTCGCTTTGAAAAGCGTTTTCTGGATGTCCCCGCCGAAGCACTGATCTCCTCCATGAAGGAGCATCAGAAATATTTCCATGTGATCGATGACGACGGCAAGCTGATGCCATTCTTCATCACCGTTTCCAATATCGAAAGCACCGACGCCAAACAGGTGATCGAGGGCAATGAACGGGTGATCCGCCCGCGTCTGTCCGATGCGGCTTTCTTTTTTGACACCGACAAAAAAACCAGCCTCGAAGCGCGTCGGGAAAAACTCAAATCCATCGTGTTCCAGCAGAAGCTGGGCACGGTATACGACAAGACCGAACGCATGGCGAAACTGGCCGCGGCCATCGCCGAAAAGATTGGTGGCGATGCAGCACTGGCACAACGCGCCTCACAACTGTGCAAGTCCGACCTGGTCACCGAAATGGTGTTCGAGTTCGCGGATATGCAGGGTATTGCCGGCTATTACTATGCCGAGAATGACGGCGAACCGCTGGACGTTGCCAAAGCCATGTACGAGCAGTACATGCCGAAGTTTGCCGGCGATGCGTTGCCGGTAAGCGAGACCGGCACCATTGTCGCGCTCGCCGATCGTATCGATACGCTGGTGGGCATTTTCGGTATCGGCCAGCCGCCCAGTGGCTCCCGCGACCCGTTCGCCCTGCGCCGCGCCAGCCTGGGTGTACTGCGGATCCTGGTAGAAAAAAATATCGACCTGGATCTGCGTGAGCTGCTTACCCTCGCCCGCGACAGCTACCCGCGCACCGCACTGGCCGAATACGACAGCGTCGTGGAACAGACACTGGCGTACATGATCGAGCGCTTCCGCGCCCGCTATGAGGATGCTGGTATCAAGGCCGAGGTGTTCCTCGCCGTTTCCGCGCGCAAACTGTCGCGTCCGCTGGATATCGACAATCGTGTGAAAGCGGTACACAGCTTCACTCAGCTGCCAGAAGCGGAAGCCCTGGCCGCCGCAAACAAGCGCGTGTCGAATATTCTCGCCAAGCTGGACGGCCCCGCACCGAGCGAGGTGGATCAGGCCCTGCTGCAGGAGGATGCAGAAAAGGCACTGTACCTGGCGATCCGCGATGCCGAGGACGCGGTTGCCCCCCTGTATGCGGAAGCGCGCTTTGAAGAAGGCCTTGCCGGGCTTTCCGGCCTGCGGGAAACCGTCGACAACTTCTTCGATAGTGTGATGGTCATGGCCGATGATGAGCAATTGCGCAACAACCGCCTGGCACTGCTGTCTCAGCTGCGCGCACTGTTCCTGGAAGCTGCAGATATTTCCCTGTTGGCGCCAGCCAAGTAAGAGGCGCGCGCCATGGCCATCATCGTTCTCGACCGCGACGGCGTCATCAATCAGCACTCGGACAACCATATCCGCAGTGCGGACGAATGGCAGCCCATCGCCGATAGTATCGAGGCCATGGCGCAACTCAGCCAGGCGGGCCACCAGCTTGTGGTGGCCACCAACCAGAGCGGCCTCGCCATGGGCCTGTTCGATCTCGACGACCTGGAAGCCATGCATGCGAAAATGCGTGCGCTGGTAGAAGACGCGGGCGGTGAGATCGCCGCAATTTTTTACTGTCCCCACAGTGACGACGACAACTGCCGCTGTCGCAAGCCCGCAACCGGATTGCTCGACGCCATCGAAGCGGAATTCGACACCAGCCTGCACGATTGTTATTTCGTCGGCGACCGATTAAAGGATCTGCAGTGCGCGTTGGCAAAAGGGTGCAAACCAGTTCTGGTGAAGACCGGGTGTGGTGAGCGGACGCTGCTATCGCTGATCGAACACCCGGATCCGGATTTGATCACCACTGCGGTATTCGACGATCTATCCGCATTCACCAAGTTCCTACTGCAGTAACCCATACGGACGTACCAGTCATATTTCCGTTTTCACAAAAAGTTTTGCGACACTTTTGTGAACCCTCCAGCTTTTTTCTCGCGAAACAATCCGATTCGCGCCAGTGTATTGCCTCACACGTTTGGTTTCCGTAGAAACCAAATAGAGGGATCCAGTGCCGTGCGCTTCACGGAAGAATAACAACCGCACGACACGCTCCTGTCTGGATCAGAGGTTGACGGAACGACCTTGAAGTAAAGGGCTTGGCAATACTGGTTACCACCAAAGACATCCCCTTGTAATTCGCTCCGTCTCGATCTTTTCCGAAAATCTAACGGAATCACTGGCCACCAATTGCCAAAAGCAAACATCCGGGTGCCGGTTTATTTTTTACGGGGCAATATATGAGTTTTTTGCGTACACCCCGGTCTCGAACGAGACTGGTGGGGGGGAATGCATTCCGCATTTTTTTCTCGACGTTTTTTTCATCCCTACTTTTAACCACATCAGTTCCATCCTTGGCTTCCGCGCAAAGCGCAGTGCCCACGCCAGTAGAAGCACGAAAAAAAACCTATATCGTGCAACTCGCCGACAAACCATTGATTGCCTATGAAGGCAATATCCAGGGCCTGGCAGCGACCAAACCCACACGCAGTCACAAGCTGGATTTTTCCAGCAGCGCCATCAAGAACTACCGCGGCTTCCTCGCCGAACGCCGGCAACAGGCGCTGGATACTGTGCCCGGTGCGCGCAAGGTGCACGACTACCAGGTGGCCTTCAATGGCTTCGCCGCACAGATGACCGCAAAACAGGCCGAAGCATTGCGCAGTCGCAAAGATGTACTGGGAGTCTGGGAGGATCAGCTGATGAAGCCCCAGACCAATTCCACCTACCACTACCTGGGACTGGACAAGGCCCCCGGCCCCTGGCTTCTCGGCGCGACCGGTGAGGATGTGGTGATTGGTATAATAGATTCCGGCATTCACCCGGAGCATCCGAGCCTGGAAGACACCCGCACACCCAAGCGGGGCCATTTCGGCCGGCAGATAATTTACGACGCAGTACCAGACGGGTTTAACGGTAGCGGCTGTGAATTCGGCAACACCGAATTCAATCCCGCCGACCTGCCGTTCGAGTGCAACAACAAACTCATCAAGGCGCAGGCATTTTCCGACGGCTTCCTCTCCGTAAATACCCTCGCCGACTACGAGTTTCTCTCGGCGCGAGACGCAGACGGCCACGGCACCCATACCGCAACCACCGCGGCCGGTAATTATGGTGTCGAGGGCATTGTGAATGGAGAGGCCACCGGCACACTGAGTGGCGTTGCGCCACGCGCACGAGTCGCGGTGTACAAGGTTTGCTGGGATGCTCCCAATCCCGACGACAGTGGCTGTTTCTCGTCGGATTCAATGGCGGCCATCGATCAGGCGGTTGCCGATGGTGTTGACGTCATCAACTTTTCCGTGGGCGGTGCCAGTACCCTGTTCAATGGTCCCGATGATATCGCCTTCCTGTTCGCCGCCGATGCCGGTGTGTTTGTGGCGACCTCGGCGGGCAACTCTGGGCCGGGCGATGAAACCATTGGCACGCCGTCGGGTGTCCCCTGGATCACCGCGGTGGGTGCCACCGAGGACAACCAGAGCTTTGGTACCGGTCTCGAAGTCACTGCACCCTCCGGGCTAGCGGGCATTTTTGAGGGCCTGCAGGGCTCGGGCCCGGTACAGCTTTCCGATGCCGGCGCCATTTCTGCGGATGTGGTCAGTGCCGAACCGTTGGAGGCCTGTTCCCCGCTCACCAATGCGTCGGCCATGGAGGGGAAAATTGCGCTGGTCATTCGCGGCGCCTGCGCCTTTAGCGACAAGTACAACCAGGTGGCGGCCGCCGGCGCTCGCGCGATCGTGGTGTACAACGACGGTACCGCACCGGACCGCATCGACCCGATCACCATGTCCGCTCCGGATACCACCATTCCAGGCATCATGATCCGCCATCCGGACGGCGCCGCGCTGGCGTCGGCAGCAGGTACCAGCGGTAGCCTGAGTCCGGAGATCCAGGTTTCCCGCGACAATCGTATTGCTGGCTTCTCCTCCCGGGGTGCCAACGCGGGTGCGCCGGATATCATCAAGCCGGATATCGCCGCACCCGGGGTCGACATTATCGCCGGGATATCGCCGGTGGGCAGCGGCGATATCTTTGGTCGTCTGAGCGGCACCTCCATGGCCAGCCCGCACATCGCCGGAGTTTTTGCGCTGCTGAAGCAGGTACACCCGGAGTGGACGCCAGCGATGGCGCGCTCCGCGCTGATGACCACCGCACGCCAGAACATGAAGAAGTCCTTCGGCAACGAGGCGGCGGATCCGTTCGATATCGGTGCCGGCATGGTGCAACCGGCAAATGCATTTTTCCCCGGCCTTGTATATGACGCAGGCCTGTTGGACTACTTCGCCTTCCTGTGCGGTGCGGAAAAGCAGCCAACACTGTTGCCGGCATCGGACTGTGAAGCACTGCAGGGCTACGGATTTTCCACTGACTCGTCCGATCTCAACCTTCCTTCCATTGGTATTGCCGAACTCGTCGGTAGCCAGACCATTACCCGTCGAGTGACCAGTGTCGAGAAAGGTACCCGCTGGTACTGGGCTGAAGTGGATGCGCCTGCGGGCATCGACGTAGAGGTTTCACCCCGTATCCTCCGCTTGAAAGATGGTGAAACCGCAACCTACCAGGTGACCTTCACGGCCAGTGCCGACGCCGCGCTCGATGAGTGGGCTTTTGGCTCTCTAAGCTGGTCCCAGGGTTTCCGCAAGGTGCGCAGCCCTATCGCGGTGAAGCCCGTCGCGATTTCTGTCGCATCATCGGTCGCGGCCAATGGCACCAGTGGCAACCTCGAGGTTCCGCTCGCGTTCGGTTATGACGGAGCTTATGCCGCCTCCATGAATGGCCTGGCCGAGGGCTTGCCATTCCCCGGTGCGGTGGAAGATGGGGCAGATGACCTGATATTTTTCGAAGTGCCGGCGGGAACCAGCTTCAGCCGGATCGCGCTGTTCGATGCGGATGTAGGCGCGGGCGATGGATCCGATGACCTCGACCTGCAACTGCTTGGACCCGATGTTGCGGGTTGGCCCTTGGTGGGCTCCAGCGGCACACCCACTTCCGCAGAGCAGGTCGATATGGTGAATCCGACACCCGGCGTCTACGCCGTCTTCGTGGTCGACTATGCTTCTGCGCCGGGGCCCACACCCTACACCCTGTTCAATTTCAATTTGCAGGGTGACAGCAGCAATACACATGTGGATGGACCCGCCGCCGCAACCATCGGCACAACCGGGGTGCTCCGGCTCGATTGGTCCGGACTGAACACAGGTACCCGCGCACTTGGCATTATTCAGCACCAGCGAGGCAGTGAGGTTATTGGCACCACCGAAGTCCTGGTCAATACGCGCTGACGCGTAGCGCGGAATTCTATCCAGCCCGGCTGTCACTTCAGTCGGGCTTTTTTGTGCCCACAATCGGCTATGGTTATCCCACCTGTACCTGCTGGAGGTCGGCGCGATGCCGCATTTCCCGCTTGTATTCTGCACCCCAGCTACTAACAATGGCGCCCCCATCCAACCCGGAGCTCTGCCGTGCAACAACTTATTTTAAACCCCCGTGCCGAACGTCGCCTGAAGCTCGGGCACCTGTGGATTTACAGCAACGAGGTGGATACTGGCCGCAGCCCATTGAAGGGGATTGAGCCCGGGAGCCAGTGCGAGATTCTCGACAGCAAGGGTAAAAGCCTGGGCCACGCACTGGTGAATCCGAACCAGCTTATCTGTGCACGGCTGGTTTCACGCAAGGGCCCCTTTACCGGCAAACTGCTCAAGCGTCGGCTGGAGTCCGCACTTGCACTGCGTGGACGCTACTTCGCTCACCCCAGTTATCGCATGGTTTACGGGGACTCCGACGGTCTGCCCGGGCTGGTGGTAGACCGATTTGGCGATTACCTGGTGGTGCAAATCAGCAGCTGGGGTATGGAAAACCTGGTTGGGGAAATTGTTGATGCGCTGGTTGCGCTGGTACAGCCTGCGGGAATTTTACTGCGCAACGATCACCAGGGACGCAAGGTCGAGGAGCTGCCGGAACTGTGCGAGGTGGCCCATGGTGAGGTGCCGAAGATGGTGCCGTTTGAAGAAAATGGCGTGCCGTTACTGGCACCCGTTTACGACGGCCAGAAAACCGGCTGGTTCTACGATCATCGCGATAATCGCGCGCGCCTGAATCAGTGGGTAAAAGGCCAGCGCGTACTGGACCTGTTTTCCTATGCGGGCGGCTGGGGTGTGCAAGCACTTGCTCACGGCGCGTCAGAAGTTACGTGTGTCGATGCTTCAGGACAGGCACTCGACTGGTGCGAAGAGAACGCGGCGCTAAACAATCGCAAGGAGGACCTGATTACGGTTCAGGGCAAAGCGGTGGACGCGATGAAAGAGCTGATCGCCGAGGGCCAGCGCTACGATGCGATCGTGCTGGACCCGCCCGCTTTTATCAAACGCCGCAAGGACCAGAAGTCCGGCGAGGCGGCCTATCGGCATATCAACGAACTGGCTCTGCGCCTGCTCGAAAAGAACGGCCTTCTGGTCAGCGCGTCCTGCTCGATGCACCTGGAGTCAGACACCTTGCTGGAAATACTGCGGGGCGCGGGACGCCATCTGGATAAATCCATCAGCATTATCGGCAGCGGTGGTCAGGGCGCCGATCATCCAATTCACCCGGCGATTGCCGAGACCCGCTACCTGAAGGCGCACTTCGTGCACCTGTCCGGTCCCGGCAGTATCTAACCAGGGGCTAGCGGAACTTTTTGGGGCTCATGGGCAGCAAGCGTGAGTCCTCGAGCGCAGCGATCCGGTGTCCAAAACCAGCGAGATATTCCGGGTCCTGGGTAAATTCTGCAAACACCTGCTGTGATGGGTAGCGCACCAGCATGGCGAGATCCCACGACTCCTCGTCTGGGCCAACCAGGTACTGGCCGGCTTCTCCGAGAAAGATGACTTCGCCACCGCGACGGGCAAGAATTGGGCCCGAGTGGGCCATATATTTTTTGTAGGCTCGCGCACCCGAAACGATGTCATCCGGCGCGAGCTGTGGATGCTCACTGTAATCGGCAACGTCGCGAAACTTGAGCAGGTTCAGCATGACGACCTCCCCTTCAAGCTTGCGTTTCTCCAGTGCCTCGGCCGATTTTTTCGTGGGCTCCAGGTATCCGTTGGAAGATGTGTCTGCTTGTGTCATATGCGCTTGTCCCCAAGTAGGATTGTTGGCGGTCAACCTACCCGGGATCTTCCCACGGCCGCAGCGCCTTCCCCATGACATTTTTTACCCGGCCTCGCTGACCAATAACGCCTTTCGAACCCGTCGTTTCAGTGAGTGATTGCCGGCAAGGTGGACCATTCGCAGTGTGAATTATTCGAGTGGCGCAAGTGCGGGTTTGTTGCGGTAAGCCCGACAGCGCCGGGCTTTGTTTGCAGGTTACGGTTTAACGTTTCTTAGAAGCGATAGGTCATGCCGACAGAGGCAGTACGCGGGCGGTTGGCCCGGGCACCATCGGGCGCCCTGTTGATGATCGCCTGATCGTCCAACAGGTTATCGACCTTCAGGTAAGCGGCGAGCTCATTGCTGAAATCGTAGTGGGCGGCGGCATCCACAACCCACACGGACTCCGTGCGATCAAACTGGTCGGTGCCACCGCGGTTGCAGCTGGTATCCACACACATTTCGTCCTGGTAGGCCGCAGTCAGGTTCACCCGCCACTCGGCACCGCTGTCGATGCCGGTGGTTACGGCGAATACATTTTCCGGCAGGTAGGCAAAGTTGTCGCCGCGAGCCAGGCCTTCCGCGCCATTGCTGTCGATGTATTCGTCACCGTTTTTGCTGATCTCGGCATCCGTGTAGGTATAACTTGCGCTCAGCGGGAATGCCCACCCGTTCGCCAGTACCCACTCCGATCCCAGAGATACCTCGACGCCCTGGATTTCCGATTCGCCCAGCGCATAGGTGCCACTGTCATCGCCGTTGGCGCAGGGTATGGCGACGGAGCAGTTCTGTACGGCGCTTTCGTAGTCACTGTAGAAAGCGACCAGGGCCGCATTCAGGTCGCTGTTGTCAAAGCGCACGCCCCACTCATAGTTGGTGGAAAGGTCGCCCGCCTCACCTTTGCTGGCACCGGCGCCGGCAGGAGCGAAACCGCGGTGTACGCCGGCGAGTATGGTCAGCTGGTCGCTGATCGCGTAGGTAAGCCCAAGTCCCGGCAGCCATTCGTCCACCTTGTTCGACTTGCTGCTGCCTGCTTCGCTGCGATCGACATTGTTATAGCGCTGCTGCGCGGTCTGCACGTCCTCGTAACGGAGGCTGGCAGTCAGCGCCAATTTCTTCGTCAGTTGAACCTGGTCGTACACAAACAGGGAAGTTGCGTCGGCATCTTCCACCCGGTTGTTACTGGAGCTGGGATCACTGGTATTGCGGTAGATCAGCTCACCACTGACCTGACTGAAATTTTCCACGGGCTGAAAGCGGTCGACCTCATCCCAGTGGCGACGCACCCCAACCTGCAAGTCGTGTTCGATACCAACAGCCTCTAACAGTAAGTTTGCACTCACTTGCACGCCGCGCGAGACATAGTTGCGATCGTTGTGCTTGATGCCGAAATCGTAATCTTCGTCGCCCTGGAGAACCGCCTGCGCAAAGGTATCGCCGTCGTTGGCATCGGATATCAAACCACCAAGGCCAACCTTGAACCAGTCACGTTTGAACTTGTTGTAGTAGGCCTGCGTATCGAGGCTGAAGCCGTCGCCGAGTGCAATGCTGTGGTTAAGCTGCACTGTGCTGTGGCGGTTCTGCATTTCATCCAGGGCACTGATGCCATAGCGACGGTTGGGGTCGGCGGCGAAGTCGGCATCTGACAATCCCAGATAGCTCATGCCGGACTCTTCTTCGGAGTACTGCACTTTCACATCGAGTTGCTGCGCAAAGGCAGCGCCCTCGGCGGATTTGAGCCGGCCCTTTAACAGGTAGTCTTGCTTGGCAATATCAGCACTGCCGGCGCGATCGATATCACGGAAGCCATCGGCCTGCTGCTGGTGGGTCTCAAGCAACCATCCGCTGGTCTCGGTGCTGCTTCCATAGTAGGTATGCAGACGGTTTTCACCGTACTGGCCCGCTTCCAGCTGGATGCTGCCGGCGCTGGCTTCAGGAATTGGCGTGCTCAGCAGGTTCACAGCCCCGCCGACAGTGAACGGCCCGTATTTCAGCGTGGCCGGACCTTTGAGGACTTCAATGCTATTCATCCGACCCGCGGTCGGGAAGTAGTAGGCTTCAGGGGCCGAGTACGGCGCAGGGGCAATCAGTACACCATCTTCCATCAGGCTAACCTTGCCCGAGCGACCGCCGTCCGCACCACGAATGCCGATGTTCGGGCGCAGTCCATAGCCGTCTTCTTCCCGCAGATAGACACCCGGCACGCTGCGCATCATGCGGTTGATGTCGACAAACTCGAATTTTTCGAGTTCTTCGTTGGTCACCAGATGGGCGGACCCCGGTAGTTTTTTCAGCTGCACCATAGCGCCGAGCACCGAGACCGTTTCCAGCACTTCCGGCTGTTCGGCTGCAGTCGTCACGGGTGTAGCGAGGCTTGCCGCGAGGGCAAGCGAAATGGGGGTCAGGGAAAAGCGGCGCATGGGCCCTCCGTAGTCCAATTTGTTCTGCTATCGATTTTGATAATGAGAGTGATTATATTTTATAGCAACTTTAATGTCTCGAGGGATTTCGCGGTTTATGGGGCACGGGCGTGAAATTTGGAGCACACGATATCGGAGCCTAGGATTGCCAGTTACATCTATTTGGTCGGTGGAGAGCTCATGCTGAGACCGCTACAGGAATCCGATATAGAACGCCTTTCGCAACTGTGGCTTCATTTGGCCTGTACCAGCCACCCCAGCGTTCCCGTGAAGTTTTGGGTGGACCAGGCCAAGGCGCTGAGGGGGCAGCTCACTGCCCAGTACCGAGCCAGTAAGGCACAACCAGGACAGGTTACACATTGGGTCTATACACGCCCCGGGAATGACACCGCAGAGGGTCTTGTGACCATCAGCGATAATTTGCGTGTGGAAACGATCTTTGTCTCCCCGGGAGAACAGGGACACGGCGTCGGTAGCGAATTGATGGCACAGGCAAAATTCGGCCGTATGCAACTTGAGGCCCGGATACTTGAGGAGAATCTGCGCGGGCGGTATTTCCTGCAGCAACACGGTTTTTCGGAAGCGGAGCGGCAGTTTAATACCGCCGCAAATCAGGATGAGATTCTGATGAACTGTCGGGTTGCATAAGTAAATACTCACTTCTGCAGTTTCCGTTTGCTTTTACCCGGACAATAAAAAGCCCGGCGTGCGCTTGCAGGCCGGGCTTTTTTGCCATCATAAAATCTGCGGTTTATACGTCGAGGTTTTCCACAGCCAGTGCGTTGCTCTCGATAAACTCGCGACGGGGCTCTACCTGGTCCCCCATCAGGGTGGTAAAGATCTGGTCAGCGGCGATAGCATCCTCCACGGTCACCTGCAGCATGCGCCGGGTCTCCGGGTTCATGGTGGTATCCCACAGCTGTTCCGGGTTCATTTCCCCCAGACCTTTATAGCGTTGAATGCTGTAGCCGCGGCGGCTTTCATTCATCAGCCAGGCCAACGCCTCCGGGAAGCTACTTACCGGCTGCTGCTTTTCGCCACGCTGTATGTAGGCACCCTCTTCGAGTAATCCCTGCATCTTTTCTCCGAGCTGGCAGATCGCACGGTATTCCGCTGAATCGAAAAATTCGTGGCTGATGGTGTAGCGGCTACTGACACCGTGGGCAACGATGTCGATCGTGGGAAGAAAGAGGTTGCGCTCACTGTCTTCGGAAACATTCACGCGGTGACGGCGGCCACCGCCCTCTCCTTCACTTTCCAGCAGATCGTGCAGGCTCTTCGCCCACTGTGTCATGCCTTCCTCAGATTGCAGTTCTTCCGGCTTCAGACTCGGGAGGTAAACCATGCTCTGCAGGACTTCTTGCGGGTACAGACGCGACAGGCGATCAATGGTTGCCATCACCGCCCTGTATTCCTTGACCAGGGACTCCAGGGCCGTACCGGAAAGCCCGGGAGCTTCGGGATTCACGTACAGGATCGCACTCTCCAGGGCCGCATTGGTGAGGAACTGGGTCAATGCCGCCTCGTCCTTCAGGTACTGCTCCTGCTTGCCCTTGCCAATTTTATACAGCGGTGGCTGCGCGATAAAAATGTGACCGCGCTCGATCAGCTCCGGCATCTGGCGGAAGAAAAAGGTCAGTAACAGGGTGCGGATGTGGGCACCGTCAACGTCAGCATCCGTCATGATGATGATTGAGTGGTAGCGCAGCTTGTCCGGATTGAACTCGCTCTTGCCGATACCACAGCCCAGCGCGGTAATCAGGGTACCGACCTCGGCGCTCGACAGCATCTTGTCAAAGCGCGCTTTCTCCACATTCAGGATCTTGCCTTTCAGCGGCAGGATCGCCTGCGTGCGGCGGTCACGTCCCTGTTTGGCGGAGCCACCTGCGGAGTCACCCTCCACCAGGTAAATTTCAGACAGCGCCGGGTCTTTCTGCTGGCAGTCAGCCAGCTTGCCGGGCAATCCGGCAATATCCAGAGCCCCCTTGCGGCGGGTCATTTCACGCGCTTTTCGCGCCGCTTCACGGGCGCGTGCAGCGTCGATCATCTTGCCGACAATCGCCTTGGCTTCCTGCGGGTTCTCCAGCAGATAGTCGTTGAAGGACAGCCCCATCTCCTGCTCGACGGCGGGCTTCACTTCCGAGGAAACCAGCTTGTCTTTGGTCTGGGAGGAGAATTTGGGGTCCGGAACCTTGACCGAAATGATCGCAGTGAGCCCCTCACGAGCGTCGTCACCGGTAGTGCTTACCTTGTCCTTCTTGCCGACCCCCTCTTTCTCGATGTAATTGTTCAGACCGCGGGTCAGTGCGGCGCGGAAGCCGGCCAGGTGGGTACCGCCATCCCGCTGCGGGATGTTGTTGGTGTAGCAGTAGATGTTTTCCTGGAAGGAATCATTCCACTGCAGCGCCACCTCGACCGAGATACCGTCTTCCCGCTGGTTCTGGAAGTGCAGCACCTTGTTGATCGGGTTTTTGTTCAGGTTGAGGAATTCGACAAACGCACGCAGACCGCCTTCATATTCATAGACTTCTTCCTTACCACTGCGCTCGTCTCGCAGCACAATCCGTACACCGGAGTTCAGGAAGGACAGCTCGCGCAGGCGTTTTGCGAGCTGCTCAAAGTGGAATTCGATGTTGGTGAATGTCTCTGCGGACGGTTTGAAGTGAACCGTGGTGCCGGTGGTGTCGGTGTCACCGACCACGCTCAACGGGGCAACTGGCACGCCGTGGCGATAGACCTGCTCGTGAATCTTCCCTCCGCGGCGGATGGTGAGCTTGAGCTCCGCCGAAAGAGCGTTCACCACGGAGACGCCTACCCCGTGGAGACCACCGGAGACCTTGTAGGTGTTGTCATCAAACTTGCCGCCGGCGTGGAGCACGGTCATGATGACCTCCGCGGCAGACACTCCTTCCTCCGAGTGCATTTCAGTGGGGATGCCACGTCCGTTATCGGAAACACTGACCGACTCATCCGGGTGGATGGTTACCCGGATTTCATCACAGTGACCAGCCAGCGCCTCGTCGATCGAGTTATCCACCACCTCGAAAACCATATGGTGGAGACCGGTGCCGTCATCGGTATCGCCGATATACATTCCTGGGCGCTTGCGCACCGCATCCAGGCCCTTGAGTACCTTGATGCTACTGGAATCGTAGTTATTTTCTTGCGACATTCTGTTGCTCCATAAACGCCGGCTACCGCCTGGCCTTCTCTTCTGAGTTTTAAAATTCTTTCCGCCCTGCTGCAATCAGGGTTATTTCGGCACTTCCGCAACCCGCCCATGTTCCACGTGGAACATTTTCGGCTGACACCATGGTTGAGGCAGCTTTAACCAGGGCTGAGCGGTCATTTGATGCTCGATACCAGTGACCAGAACCTGACTGGCACAATCACTTACCCACCGCGCGAACAATGCCTGATTGTCCTCGTCCAGCTCGGATGGCAAGTCGTCGACTAGGAATACAGGACTCTGCTGCGTCTCAACTACTGCCGCCATCGCCGTGCGTAATGCGCACACCGCCATCTTCTGCTGCCCCCGGGACAACACCGCATGTGCAGGCTGACCGTGGATCACGAATCGAATATCCGCTCGGTGTGGGCCGACGCGGGTAAACCCCTGCGTCAGATCCGCCTCCAGCGCGGACTGTAGCGCTTCAGCAAGACCCACCTCTTTCTTCCAGCCGCCGCGATAATGGATATCGAGCGCACCGAAGACGGACTCGGGTAGATCCTTCAATCGCTCCTTGAATCGCTCATACAGTCGTGCAAATACCAATCGGCGCAGCGAATCGACCTTTTCACCGCTTTTAACCAACTGCTGATCCCAGGGGGCGAGCAAATTAGAGTCGATTTTACCACGACGAAGCAGTGCATTGCGCTGCTTGAGTGCGCCCTGATAAGCCTTCCAGTGCCCCGCGAAGGAATGTTCCACGTGGAACACCGTCCAGTCCAGAAGCTGCCTACGGACACCCGGACCGCCATCCAGAGCCGCAAAACTTTCACTGTTGATTACCTGCAGGGGAAGGCAGGCAGCGAGCTGGGAACTGCTCTCTGCCGGAGATTGATTGACCCGTATTCTGCCCTGACCGTCACGACGCTTTTCAACACCGAGCGCCACGCCGCCAGCCAATCGGCCAAAAACCGCCAGGGATTCAGCATCGTACTGAATCACTGTCTGCCCCTGACGCGACCGGAAAGATCGCCCGGTGCCGAGCATATGCACCGCCTCAAGCAGCGACGTCTTGCCGCTACCATTTGCGCCACAGAACAGATTGACCGAGGGCGCTAACTGCAGATCCGCAGCGGAAATATTGCGGAAGTTGCTGAGGGCCAACCGGGTTACCGCCAAAACAACCCCTCCAAATCGCGCAGCGCCGAGTTGCCCATACGAAAAGACCGCCACCCCCTCGGGGTGACGGTCTCTACAAGTCTGAAAACGCGGTTAATGTGGCAAATCAAGATGTGTATCCGGCAACCATAAAACCTCTAACTAGCGCTTTAAAATCACAGGCGCATGGGCATGATTACATACACCGCGTCGCCCTCTTCCGGCTGCTGCAACAGCGCACTGCTGTTGGCATCGCCAAGACCGACGCGTATCTGGTCGCTATGGATCGCCGCAGTCACATCCAGCAGGTAGCCGACGTTAAAGCCGATCTCGAGCGGATCACCGTGGTAATCGACAACCAATTGCTCTTCCGCCTCTTCCTGCTCCGGGTTGTTGGCTACGATCTGCAGCAACCCTTCGGAAAGCTGCAAACGAACACCACGATATTTCTCATTCGACAGAATCGCAGCGCGCTGGAACGCCTGACGCAGGGCAACACGGTCCGCAAAAACTTCATTCCCGGTACCGCGCGGCAGCACCCGCTCGTAGTCAGGGAACTTGCCGTCGACCAGCTTGGAGGTGAATGTAAAGGGACCGCTGTTTACGCGGATGTGATTATTACCGAGCACAACCTCCGCACTTGCGTCCGTATCCTCCAGCAGGCGCGCCAGCTCGAGAACCCCCTTGCGCGGCACGATGGCCTGTATCGGCGATTCGACATTGAGCCCCGGCGCGTCCCGGTCGCACAGCGCGAGACGGTGGCCATCTGTCGCTACTGCGCGTAGCTGCTGCGGACGACACTCAAGCAACAGTCCATTCAGGTAGTAGCGGACATCCTGCTGCGCCATGGCAAAACCGGTGGCTTCAATCAAGCGGCGGATCTCGCGCTGGGAGATACTGAACCGGCTCTGCGCGGTGGTTTCTTCCTGATTCGGGAAATCGCTCGCCGGAAGTGTCGACAACTGGAACCGGCTGCGGCCGCTACGCAGAACAAGACGCTCGCCATCGCGCTCGAACTTCAACTCGGAACCGTCCGGCAAGGAGCGACAAATATCGAGCAGCTTGCGCGCCGGAACAGTAACCTCCCCCTCCATCTCGGCCGGTTGGTCCAGTTGCAGACGACCGACGATCTCCACCTCAAGGTCGGTACCGGTAAGGGAGAGCTCCTGGCCCTGCAGTTGCAGCAGTACATTCGCCAGCACGGGCAGGGTCTGGCGCTTCTCAACCACACCCGCTACCAGCTGCAGGGGTTTTACCAGGGCATCGCGGCTTACGCTGAATTTCATAGTTATTGCCTTGATCTCAGTTAGGTCATTCTTGTTGTTTTTGCGCCCGCCGGTAACCTCCAGCCAACGCCAAAATTCTTTAAATATCAATCACTTCAGGTTGTCAACGAACGAGTGAGCAGGCGCACATCCTCACGGATATCGCCGTCAGACTCCTGCAGTTCCCGGATCTTGCGGCAGGCGTGCAGCACTGTCGTATGATCCCGCCCACCGAAGGCATCGCCGATTTCCGGCAGGCTGTGATTGGTCAACTCCTTCGCCAGTGCCATGGCCACCTGGCGCGGCCGGGCCACGGAGCGGCTACGGCGCTTGGAAAGCAGGTCCGCCACCTTGATTTTGTAATATTCGGCGACTACCCGCTGGATATTGTCGACACTGACCAGGCGATCCTGCAGCGCCAACAGATCCTTGAGCGCCTCACGCACCAGAATATCGTCAATGGCACGGCCGGTGAACTGCGCGTTGGCAATCACCCGGCGCAATGCGCCTTCAAGCTCGCGAACATTGGAACGAATACGCTGTGCGATAAAGAAGGCAGAATCGTGCGGCAGCTCGACGCCAACCTGCTCGGCCTTTTTCATAAGAATGGCTACGCGGGTTTCCAGCTCGGGCGGCTCCACGGCAACCGTAAGTCCCCAACCAAAGCGCGACTTGAGCCGCTCCTCGAGGCCATCAATTTCCTTCGGATAGCGATCACAAGTGAGGATGATCTGCTGTCCACCCTCGAGCAGCGCATTAAAGGTATGGAAGAACTCCTCCTGGGAGCGCTCCTTGCCGGCAAAGAACTGGATATCATCGATCAACAGCGCATCAACCGACCGGTAGTAGCGCTTGAAGTCGCTGATTGCATTCAACTGCAGCGCCTTGACCATGTCTGCCACGAAGCGCTCGGAATGCAGGTACACCACTTTCGCATTCGGGTTGCGGTCTACCAGGGCATTGCCGACTGCGTGCATAAGGTGGGTTTTACCCAGGCCAACGCCGCCGTATATAAACAGGGGGTTATAGGCACCGCCAGGGTTATCGGCGATCTGCTGTGCTGCCGCCAGCCCGAGCTGGTTGGACTTGCCCTCAACGAAAGAAGCGAAGGTGAATCCGCGGTTTAGCGAGCTGCCGTGTTTGATCGCCCCCTCAACTTCCACTTTGCGCTGAACAATACCGCCGTTGCCGTGGGGCACAGGCACCACGACATCACTGGAGGAGTGCAAATCAGCCGGAAGGCGCTCTGCCGGCGTCAACGCGTCAACACCGGCTTCTTCAGCTGCAAGGTTATGTACATCAGCAGGAACCCGCGCGCCCGCAGAGCCCGGGCCGCGTGAAGGCACACGACCGCTCGCGGGTGCGCCTGTGTTCCCGCGCCCTGGTGAAGCAGTGATATCACCACTGCGCCCGTGTTGCGGTGCCGGCGGACTGGAATACCCACTTCCGCCAGCGCCCGGCGCAGTCTGCGACACAGAAGAAGATACGTGCCCGTGATAGCCGGCGGCCTGGCGCGAGCCGCTCTCGGCACTGGCCGAACCACCGAGATTACGACGGAAACGCTGGGTACGACGGTCCAGCGCTACCACCTCAACCGGAAGTGAGCGGCCAGCAAATTGCTGCACCAGCTCGCGAATACGATCAAGAAACTTGTCGCTTACCCAGTTCAGAATAAAGCGATTGGGCGCCACGAGACGCAGCTCACCCTCGGAACTGTCATCGCTGACGCGCAGTGGTCTAATCCAGGTGTTGAACTGCTGCGGAGGCAGTTCGTCCTGCAAACAAGCGGCGCACTGCTTCCAAACGGAATCAGACA